>NZ_SLTL01000002.1:0-289076 GCF_014858585.1 Paenibacillus sp. 23TSA30-6
CGTTTATATTGCCGTGGGCATTCGTGAAGATGGCTCCAAAGAGGTGCTTACGTACGCTATTGCACCGACCGAATCGGCGTATATTTGGAAAGAACTGCTTCAGGAAATCAAACAGCGTGGCACAGAACAGATCCTCCTCTTTATCTCGGATGGACTGACAGGTATTGTGAATGCAATCCAGGAGGTTTATCCTCAAGCGAAGTACCAGACCTGCTGTGTTCATTTATCTCGTAACATCGCCCATAAAGTTCGTGTGACGGATCGAGCAGAGATCTGTGAGGACTTCAAATCTGTGTATCGCGCTGAGGATGAAAAAGCAGGTAGAACCGCCCTGACCACCTTCTGTGACAAGTGGAAAACCAGCTACCCCAAAGTGGTTCAATCGCTGAAAGAAAATCCCTATATCTTTACGTTTTACAGCTTTCCTAAATCGGTCTGGAGAAGCCTGTATTCAACGAATCTGATCGAATCGTTTAACAAGCAAATCAAGAAATACACGAACCGAAAAGAACAATTCCCCCATGAAGAAGCATTAGAAAAGTTCTTGGTTTCCCAGTTTGAAAGCTACAACCAACGTTTTGCTACCCGTTGTCATAATGGCTTCGATCAAGCACGTGCAGAACTGCTAGCCATGTTCACCACAAAAGAGTAACGCCAATCTACATAAGAAAAGGTTATTTCATTTACACAAAAATCTTGACGCTGCCCATGAAGAATATATTTCATAGAAGGTAGGAGTGAGTACACGTTGTTTAAATATAAGGTTTTTCTTAGCGTATTGAAATGGGAAGTTTCACAAAGGCAGGGGAAGTTCTAAATCTTACACAATCAGCAATCAGCCATGCCATTTCTGCTTTAGAACATGAAATAGGGTTAACACTCCTGGTCAGGGCTCGTTCAGGCATCAAATTGACCAACAACGGAGAGAGATTAATGAAGCACTTCAGAGAGATTATACAAATGGACGAAAAGCTCTATCAAGAGGTAGCTTTAATTAAAGGATTGGAAATCGGAACCGTAAAAATAGGTACATTCTCAAGTGTATCTATTCATTGGCTGCCGCGTATTATAAAAAAATTCAACGAGCAGTTTCCTCTCATTGAGATGAAACTGCTCGATGGGAACTACCATGAAATTGAGAGTTGGTTAGTCAGCGGCGAGGCTGATTTTGGCTTCGTAAACCTACCCACGTTAGACACATTAGAGGCGCTACCACTAAAAGAAGAAAGAATGCTTTGCCTGCTTCCTTCCAATCATATTCTTGGTGAACAAGCCGCTATTCGTGTGGATCAGCTCATAGATGAGCCTTTCATTATGCCTGTTGCAGGCTGTGACACCGATGTGCGAAATATTTTTTCACAGTATAACATTTCACCAAGAATCAAATATGAATTAGAAGATGACCATGCCATTATGGCCATGGTACAGAACGGCTTAGGTGTGAGCATTCTTCCTGAAATGATTTTATCTCACATTCCTTATGACATCTCTATTCGACCTTTGGAAGGAAAACATTCCCGCACTATTGGTATCGCTACCGCTTCATTAAAAAATGTTTCTCCAGCGGCCAAAAAATGTATGGACTTCATTGCTGAATGGATCAATAGGTCCATGTGACAATAAACTACATCCTCTTTCTATAAATTAAATACACCTTTTAATTTATAGACGAGGATTCATCCGTTGTCGGCCATGGTAACGGATTTTCAAAGCCGGACCAGTCCATGTCCATTTCGCTATCGTTTAGCAGACATTCATCCAGCTCTTCTTCCAGCTCCGGTTGATTCATTCCGATACCGATCATGACAATTTCGCTCATGCGGTCGCCCCACTGCTCATCCCAGTTATCTAATGCCTCAGGATCAGCCGCGACGATCTCCTGACGTTCTTCCTCGGACAACGCCGCCAGCCAGCTTCCAGCAGGGCCAAATTGAATGGAAGGACCTGCCTGGCTGATACTGGCCGCCCAATCCTGAGGGGAGGCGATCCAGGCCAATCCTTTGGCTCGAACGACTTCTTCCGGCCAGTAGCTCATAAATTCAGCCAATCTGGCAGGATGGAACGGTCTTCTGCGGCGATATACAAAGGAATTGATGCCATATTCGTCCGTTTCCGGTGTATGGTTCTCCAGCTCCAGCTCACGAATCCATCCGGCGGATTGGCTGGCCTTGTCAAAGTTAAACAATCCCGTGTTCAAAATGTCTGAAGGAGCGACCTGTCCCTTGGAAGTACGAATGATTCTGGCCTCAGGCTGCAATCTGCGCAGAACGCCCTCAAGTTTGTCCAGCTCCGCAGGCTGAACCAAATCGCATTTATTCAGAATCAGTACATCACAGGTTTCAATCTGGTCAATCAGCAAGTCCGAAATATCACGCGTGTCGTCTTCTCCCGTAGCCTGCCTGCGATCCAGCAGCGTTTCTCCCGATTCAAAATCATGCCAGAAACGGTTCGCATCGACCACGGTCACCATACAATCGAGCTTTGCCAGGGAAGCCAAATCAATGCCTGTCCCTTCATCGGCGTACGTAAAGGTTTGAGCGATAGGTACAGGTTCACTGATCCCTGTGGATTCGATTAAAATATAATCAAACTCGCCTTGTTCCGCCAGCTTCTTGACTTCCAGCAGCAGGTCTTCGCGCAATGTGCAGCAAATACAGCCGTTGGACAGCTCGACCAGCTTTTCTTCTGTTCTGGACAAGCCCCCCTCTTTTTTGACCAGCTCGGCATCAATATTCACTTCGCTCATGTCATTGACGATCACGGCCACTTTCATTCCGTCCCAATTGTTTAACACATGATTCAAAATCGTTGTTTTCCCTGCACCCAAATATCCGCTCAGCACCGTTACCGGTATTACTTTCTTATTCATTGGTGGTACGCTCCCTTTAATATAAACTCATTATCTTCATGTCATTTAAATAGTAATCATTACTATTATCATTAGCATTCAGTAATATACAGTATCCCTTTCGCCTTGTCAACTACGAAGAAACCCTTGTAATGAATCATAAAAAGTTATTAATATATGGTAATAACGACACTTAAAGAATAAGGTGAATGTTTTGCGATCAATCTGGCTCGGTATATTGGCGGCTTTCTTTTTTGCTTTTACATTTGTTCTCAATCGGTCAATGGAGTTATCAGGCGGAAGCTGGATATGGAGTGCTTCTTTGCGCTATCTGTTTATGCTCCCCGTTTTATTCGTCATCGTTTTGACTCAGCGCAAGCTTAAACCTCTTTGGAACGTCTTGAGAGAACGACCGGGGATCTGGGTTTTATGGAGCTTCGTCGGGTTTGGACTGTTTTATGCTCCATTGTGTTTCGCATCGGCTTATTCACCAGGCTGGCTGATCGCGGGAACATGGCAAATTACCATTATTTCCGGATCATTGCTTGTTCCGTTATTTTCTGAAATTGTGCAAACAGAAAATGGCCCTTTAAAAGTACGAGGAAAAATCCCCATTCAGGGACTTATGATGTCTTTGGTTATTTTACTTGGGATTATTCTCATGCAATTCGAACAGTCGCAATCCATTTCCACCCAGGATTTTGTATTCGGCATTCTGCCTGTCGTACTCGCTTCATTTGCCTATCCACTAGGTAATCGTAAAATGATGGAAGTTTGTGCAGGGCGATTGGATGCCTATCAACGTGTTCTCGGGATGACATTAGCCAGTTTGCCGTTCTGGTTATTCCTTTCGTTATACGGGGTTTTTAGCGTGGGAATGCCGAGTCAGGAGCAGACGCTGCAATCCGCTTTGGTGGCCGTGTTTTCAGGAGTGATTGCTACAGTCCTGTTTTTTAAAGCAACAGATCAGGTTCGGGGAAATATGCAAAAGTTAGCAACGGTGGAAGCAACACAATCTCTGGAAGTGCTTTTCGCATTAATGGGAGAACTGATCTTTTTATCCATACAGATTCCCTCTCTTTTATCATGGATAGGTATGTTCATCGTTATTCTTGGCATGGTTCTGCACAGTTATGTTACACATGATAAGAAAATCATCCCTCGGATAATGCCCAAAAAGACAGATCACGTTTAGCGCAGGATTATTCTGGTCATGATCGCTTATTTTTCAGGTTCTGACAGGGCAATCTAGTAAAAAAGCAGCAGACTCAGGAGGCTACTCCTGCTCTGCTGCTTTTTTGCGATTCGCTTCCTTGTCACCTTGGCACTCACCGTCAATGCTCACTTCGCTTCCACGAATGATGCCTAAATAGGAATGATGCTTGAATAGAAAGGGTTCAACTTACCAAGCGTAGGCTTCCGGCGCAGGTTTGCCGGGACCAGGGAAAATTTCGTTCAGCTTGGCAAGCACATCCTCGCTCAATTTGACCTCAGGCACTCGGAGAGCATCCTCCAGTTGTTCCAATGTCCGTGGACCGATAATCGGAGCCGTTACGGCCGGATGGGACAATACCCAAGCCAGCGCAATCACGTCTTCCTTTTCGCCCAGCTCGCGAGACAACGCTGAAAATTGCTCCAGCTTCCCACGATTCTGTTCAATCTTTTCCTTGGAACGTGCGCTGCGTGAGCCGGTGCCTGCCAATGCATTACGTCCCAGCAGCCCGCCAGCCAGCGGGCTCCATGGAATAACGCCGAGTCCCAGCTCCTGAGCCGCAGGTAATACCTCTAGCTCAGCGGAACGTTCGTTCAGATTATACAAATGCTGCTCGGATACAAGCCCCAAAAAACGGCGTGCCTTCGCTTCGGCCTGCGCCACAGCAATATGCCAGCCGGCAAAGTTACTGGAACCGATATAGTCAACTTGCCCGCGGTCCACAACCGACTCAAAAACGCCCCACAGCTCATCCCATGACACATTTCGGTCAACATGATGCATCTGATACAGCTCGATATGATCGGTCTGCAAACGTTTCAGAGAAGCATCCAAATGACGGCGAATTTTGTAAGCTGACAAGCCTGATCCTGCGTTCGGACCGTCGTTCTCATTTTTCATATCCCCGTATACCTTCGTTGCAAGCACGACCTTCTCGCGTCTTCCTCCACCCTGCTGGAACCAGCGTCCAATAATTTCTTCCGTCCACCCTTTACGGGCCTGTCCGTACACATTGGCTGTATCAAAGAAGTTAATGCCCGCATCCAGCGCGGCATCCATAATTTTAAACGCTTCCTTTTCTTCGGTTTCCGGTCCAAAATTCATCGTCCCCAGACACAACCGACTAACCTGCAAGCCTGACTTTCCCAAATATGAATATTCCATACTACCTCCCGCCTTTGCCTAAGAATTTTAAAATTTCGTAAAAATCCCCTGCCAAAAAAGACCATACCCACTTTATTCACCAGAAAACACCACCTTGAAACACCCTAAAATAGAAATGTATTATTTAGCGCAAACAAAAAAGCCCCACACCCTGCCGAAGCAGTCAGCGCGAGGCCATCCCCCCTCATACTACCCGCCGTATGTTAAAAAGAAAGTGACTTTACGGTGGTAGCCCCAGCGGAGCGGAGGATTTGAATCTGTAGAAGCGGAGCGATCGTAAGATCAAATCCTTCGCGGAGCCGCCCCCACACCGTAACTCTCTCTCTTTTTAACAATCAAGGAATCAATTTCGTCTCTTTCGCACGCTCAGCCATCTTCTTCGTATGCTTGCTGAGCGGCTTCTTAAGCACTAATCCAAACAGGAAGCAAAACCCGATAAATACAAACAGCATTACCACATCCCGCGTCACCGTCGAAGGCAGCATTCCTCCTACCGTTTCCCGTAGCAGACTAACCGCATAGGTGAACGGTACAAACGGATTCAGCGCTTGAAAAAACGGCGTGCTTGTAGCAATCGGGAACGTGCCACCTGAACTGGAGAACTGGAGCACCAGCAAGATAACCGCCAGCCCCTTACCAATATTGCCAAACACCGAAACCAGTGTATAGGTCATGGCTGTGAACACGAGACTAATCAGCATGGAGGACAGTACAAATGCCACCTTGGCATCCACATACGCACCGAGCAGAAACAAGTCACCAAGCGACACACTAAGCGCCTGAAATATACCAATGGTGGAGAAGGTCATAAGTCGCCCAAAGTACACTTGGTAGCTTTTATATTTACCTTCCGGGTCCTCCACATCTACCCTGAACATCGACACCAGCAGCATCGCACCTACCCAAATGGACAATGTAGTATAAAAAGGCGACATCGCAGAACCGTAGTTCGGAATCGGATAAATCCGCTCCTGTTTCAACGACACCGGACTGCCGAGAAAATCGCTCTCCTTTTTCACATCCCCCTTGAGCAGCGCAATGACCCGTCCGAGGGCATTTTCACCTTTTAGCTTGCGAATCGTGTCCGCTGCCTGACGTATGGAATCCTCAGCCGCAGGAAGATCCGTTCTTACAAAGTTGGCTACCTGATGCACCGCGTGTTCGGCCTCTGGAAACTTGTTCTCAATCAGGTCAGCCATTTTGACAAACTGCTGCTCCGCTTTCGGCAAATCGTTACGTACAAAATTCGCCGCCTGATGAATTTTGCTTTTAACCCCAGGCAAATCGTTATTTACGAAGTCCGCTGCCTTGTTTACGGCATTCGTAAATTCGCTCATGCGGCCCTGAATCGTCGTAGCCGCTTCATGCAGCTTTTGCCGATATTGTGGCAGGTCCTGCTGAAGTCGAGTCAGTTCTTCCTGACCAAATTGTGCGGCAGCCTGAGCATCGTTTAATATTTTTTCAATATTCGGTAGCTGCTCTTGGGCCGTATTCAGCACATTCGCAGAATTGCGGGCAACGGTCTTGATTTGATCCAGCGCCTTTTGAATGGCTGGTTCATATTCCGTATCATAATTGCCCAAAATGCTGTCCATCCCGCTGCTGATTTCTCCAGCAAGGCGGTCTGCGTCATCCAGCAGATTTTGTGCAGGCTTCTCGCCGCGCTGAATGGCATCACCGATGCTGGTAACCGTGCTGTTCAAGCGACGGAATCGATCCTCTACCCCACTCACACGGGAAATAAGCGAATCCAGCGGCTGACTCGGCAAATATCCGTTAACACGGGTCAACAACTGAGAAATACGATCCAGCACTCCCACGGCAGTGGTCAGTCTTCCGCTAACCCGATTCACCGCAGCCTGTGCTGCTTTAGGATCAAAGTCAACACCACGGATGATTCCTGTGATCTCCGAAACTCCATTCGCCATTTGCTGTACCAACTGTAAATCCTCTTTGACCACCGTGCCGATTGAATCCAGCGCACCATCATTTTTATCCAGAAAATCAAGTAATCCGTTTGTAAAATCCTTGCCAGTATCCGCAATTTTTTGTACTTCCGGCAACGATTTTTGTGCGGCATTAATGACCTTGAGCGCCGTTTGTGTATCCTCCAAAGCCGTAGCCAATGCGCTTTCTACCTTACCGAAATTTTGGTCCAGCTCCACGATCCGATCCCCTGCCTTTTGAATGTCCGGCAGCCTTTTTTGTATATCTAAAATAACCGCCGCCACCTTGTCCAGCTCGGGCAAGTTTTTTTCAATTTTCAGCACCAGTTCGCCAGCGCGGTTAATTTCAGGAATTTTCTCCTTTAATGCAATGATCTTTTGTCCCTGTGCCTTAATTTTCGGCAAATTCTGTTCCAGTTCGATAGCCTGCTTTCCTAATCTGTCGATATCCGGCAATCGGTTGTTCAACTCCAGCACCCGGTTCTCAATATTGCGAATGGTCGGCAATTCCTCCTCCAGCTTCACCCCGGCTTCCTTCAATTTGGTCAGCACAGCCTGACTGGCGGTTTCAATAAAGTTTTGACTAATCTGATTCGTCAGAGCGGTTGCTCCAGAAGAAGTAATTTTGGGAGCAACCGCATTGATTTTTTCATTGACGGCGTAATCAATCTCCGGCTTTTGCGGATTTTCCGTGAGCACGCTCGTAATTTTTTCGGAGAAATCCTTTGGAATGAGCAGGCTTGCGTAATAATCTCCGTTCAGCACACCTTTTCGCGCTTCCGCTTCATTGACAAAGGTCCAGCCTAATTTCTTGTTATTTTGAAGATTATGCAAAACCTCGTCACCGATATTAATCTTCTTTCCGTTCACCTCAGTGCCCTGATCCTGACTCGTTACTGCGATTTTAATACCAGATGTATTCGCATAAGGGTCCCACATTGCTTTCAAATTTACCCATGCATAGACGGAAGGCAAAAGAATGATACCTATGACCAATAAAGTCCCGGTTGATACTTTGAATACATTTTTCCAGTCTGTTAAGTAGATTTGCCATATCTTCCGCAACTTCACCACTCCTTGTATGTACATTAACCTGTCGTCCAGTGTTGTATGCACACGTATTGTAAACGATTCGAGCGAATGAAGCCAATTATTGTGAAAGCGAACGCCTTGGCAAAATCCTTGTCCCCGTTCCAATCCATGCCAAGCTCAAGATCAAGATCAATATAGAGACTTTGGTCACTCCCCCACAGTACCCAATAGTTTTGGAGTTCTCCTTCAATTGGAGCCCATCCCAAAAGCAGCGATATAACGGTGGCTGTTTCCATGACAGAATCCCTTTTTTTTCATTGATTCACTGTTGATCACCTCTAAAGCCTCCAGCCAGAAAAATCCCAATCCTAACTAAAAGAAGCCCCTCAGACCTAATTCATAGGCTCAAGGAGCTTCTTTATCGCTACGTTATCCGTTTTTTAATAATCTGGCCCCTGAAAAGGCTGCGCCGTGACGCAGTTTCCGCTTTTCCAGCCGTTTGTGCAGCGAACGGTTATACAGAAATTGAATGACAAAATACGAAATAATCCCTAGGACCACGCCAAAAATCGACATGCCGATCAGAATATGCAGTCCTCCATGTAGCAGGTCTCTGAATACAGACCAATTGCCATGAAACAGCTCCATAAAGGAATGCTCGTGGAGCCTGCCTCCCCGTACATGTACCGGGTAATGGGACGGATAAATCCAAGCTCCCAGTTGCTTGGCGAACGGCATCAGCACAATTGGCAAAAAGGTCAGCTTACCTACAACGTTGCCCACAATTGCCGCAGGCAGCGAACCGCCGGACAACCGAACAACCGGGTAAAACACGAGATACACCAGTGAAGCCGTGGAGATGACAATCATCTCCAGAGCGAAGCCGATGGCAAAGCCCAGAGAGATTTTCTTCACTCCACCCGGCGCACGCAACAGCTTGATGAAATTCAGGCGAATTGCCCGCCATATATTTTGAAACATATTATATTTCTTCTTTGATTGGTTAGGTTTGAGCCTGTTCGGATTGAGCTTTATCAATAGGAGGACTCCTTCAACAGTACAATTCAAGTTCAGGAATGAGGTTATACAGCTACCCATCCTTACTTATGTCTATACTGTCATTATAACCCTCAGCGTTCGAAAAGCAATGCCATTCCGCCTGTTTCGCCGTATTAGGACAAGATTCGCATGTTGACATCGTTTTGGAGAGGTACAATGTTCCAAATATCGGCCGCGTACTGCTGAATTGTGCAATCACTGGAAAACTTGCCGGCATGCGCCATGTTTACAATGGCACGCTGCGTCCACTCGGACGGATTCCGGTACACCTGCTCGATCTGCACCTGAGTATCTACATATGCGGCAAAGTCCTTGAGCACAAAGTATTCATCATTATGATCAATCAGGGATTGATAAATAGCCTCAAACTCCCGTTCATGCCGCGTAAAAGGAGCGTCGTTCACCAGTTGATCCAGCACTTCACGCAGTCTTTCGTCACTGTTGGCTGTTTTGCGTGCTGAATATTGTCCGTCCCGGTAATACGCCTCGATTTGATCCACCTTCAGTCCGAAAATGAACATATTGGCGTCGCCCACCATTTCATGCATTTCTACATTGGCTCCGTCCAACGTGCCTAGGGTGAGTGCACCATTCATCATAAATTTCATGTTCCCGGTGCCTGAGGCTTCCTTACCTGCTGTGGAAATCTGCTCGCTGACATCCGCCGCAGGAATAATCAGCTCGGCCAATGAAACCGAATAATTTTCCAGAAAAACGACTTTCAGCTTGTCCCTAACATCCACATCCCGATTGATCGTGTCCGCCACGTTGTTAATGAGCTTAATCGTCTGCTTGGCAAGATAATAGCCGGGAGCAGCTTTAGCCCCAAAAATAAACGTACGCGGTACCACATCCAGAGAAGGATTATGCTTGAGCTGGTTGTAAACATTCATCACATGTAAAATATTAAGCAGTTGTCGCTTGTATCCATGCAATCGTTTGACCTGTACATCAAAAATTGAGGACGTATCCAGTCGCACGCCCTGTTTAGCAAAAACATGCTCGGCGAGCCTGACTTTATTACTTCGCTTAATCGCCTGTATCCGCTCCTTGAACGACTCGTCCCCGCTGTAACGAAGCAGATCGATCAGCTCGCGTGGATGGGTTCTCCAGCGTGTGCCTATCGTTTCATCATACAAGCTTGCCAGCTCGGGATTCGCGTGCATGAGCCAGCGGCGATGGGCAATTCCGTTCGTTTTATTGTTAAAACGGCCGGGGTACAGCTCGTGAAACGGCTTCATTTCCCGCTCCTTTAAAATTTGCGTGTGCAGCGCAGCCACTCCGTTAACGCTGTAGCTGCCGACAATCGCCAGATGGGCCATGCGAATTTGCTCACCATGAATAATCGCCATTTCACCAATTTTGATGTCCTGTCCCGGATAACGCTCCAGCAGCATTGCACAATAACGCTTGTTAATCTCTTCAATGATAAGAGAAACTCGCGGAAGCAGCTCCCGCACCATATTGACGGGCCATTGCTCCAGCGCCTCGCTCAATATCGTATGATTCGTATACGAAACCGTCCGCGTCGTAATATCCCACGCTTCATCCCAGCCCAAGCCCTTCACGTCCATCAAAATACGCATAAGCTCCGGTATTACGAGCGTCGGATGTGTATCGTTAATATGGAGTGCTATTTTGTCAGGCAACTGGCTGTAGGGCAACCGAAGCTTCTCAAACGTCCGCAAAATACTTTGCAAGCCGGCCGAGCAGAGGAAATACTGCTGCTTCAAGCGAAGCAGCTTGCCCTCATAATTCGAATCGTCCGGGTACAGAAACGCCGAAATGGATTCTACCGAACGATTGTAGTCAAGAAAGCGGTAGTAACCGCCTTCGCCTCGAATCGGCCCTCGGACAGGATCAAGCGCCGATTCCGCACTCCAGATCCGCAGCGTATTCACCTGCGCATGTCCGTAGCCCACAAGCGGAATATCGTACGGAACTGCCCAGACCGTTTCGGCATCCTGCGTCTCGAATACAAGACGACCGTTCTCCTCCCGAGTTTCCACACGTCCCCAGAACTGAACCTCGACCTTCTTGTCGGGGCGGCGCTCCTCCCAGACGTTCCCTTTTTGCAGCCAGTAATCAGGCAACTCCACCTGGTTTCCGTCCACAATACGCTGCTCGAACAGGCCATACTTGTAACGGATGCCGCAGCCATGTCCTGCATAGCCAAGGGATGCCAGCGAATCCATGAAGCAAGCCGCCAGACGGCCGAGACCGCCATTGCCCAGCCCCGCGTCTGCCTCCTGTTCTTCAATCTCTTCCAGATCCCAGCCCAGCTCTCCCAGTGCCTGCCGGACCATATCCAGCACGCCCAAATTCAGCAAATTGCTGCCCAGCAGACGGCCTATCAAAAATTCCAGTGAAAAGTAATAGACCTGCTTCTCTTGTCCTTCTTTATAGGCTTGGTTCGTTTCCGCCCAATTTCTGCCGACTTGTTCGCGGATCATACCGCCCAAAACCTTGTATATGTCTTCCGCCTGAGCTTCCTGCATCGTCTTGCCCAACCTTCCGACCAGTTGCTCTCGAAAAGCCTGCTTAAATGCTTCTTTATTGCTGAACAAAGGTGTGACCTCCTGTTATTTCCGTTTTAAATGCTCAATTATATTTTTAAATCACGCTATTTTTGGCAATGACATAGGGTACTCTGGTGTCTCCAATCAGAGTACGATCCGGTGAAAGCTGCACATCCTTATCCAAAATCACATTCTCCACCACTGCGCCTTTACGGATCACACATTTCTGCATAATGATCGAGTTGCTTACCCGTGCGCCCTCCTCCACCCGTACCCCGCGAAAAAGGATGCTGTTCTCCACCTTGCCCCCAATCGTGCAGCCGTTGGCGATAAGCGAATGATCCACCTCGGCAGTGTCCGTATAACGGGTTGGGGCTTCATATTTGATTTTCGTATGCACCGGCTGATTCTGGAACAGCGCTTGATACTGCTGCTGATCCAGCAGCTTCATGCTGTTTTTATAGTAACTCTCAATAGAATTAATCACGGCATGATAGCCTTCATAGGGATATGCATAAATGCGCAGACCACTAGGGTTTTTCTGAATGGCATCCCGGAAAAAATGGTTATCCTGATGAGCAATGCAATGCTTCACCTGATCAAGATACAGGCTTTTGTCCATGACGAAAATTTCCAGATAAATATTATGATGATCCTGCTCCTGATGAATGCCCGTCACCCGTCCGTCCTCATCAATCTCCAGTCGAACACAGGGAGCGTGCTCAGATTCGAGCTGATCTATTGCTTTGTACACAAGGGTGACGTCCGCATTCTTCTCCCGATGGTAACGGTATACATCCTCAATATCAACCTTGTTGACATGCTGCGTTCCGGCGTGAACAATGGTCTGACCCGATGAACGATGAAAAAAGTCCAGATTGTTGTGTACATGCTGCAAATCTCCAAGTGATGCATCCGTCGGATCATTCCAGTCCGGTGGTAAAATGAACAATCCGCCCCGTCTGCGGTCCAGATCCCAAGGCCGTCCTTCACCCAGATGATCCAAAAGCGAACGGTATTTGCGACGGATGAACAGTGCAATATCATGCACCCCTGCATGCATCATGTTAGATAAGGTAAAATCAATGAGCCGATATCGACTGGCAAAGGGTACTGCGGCCCCGCACCGGAAATAGGTCAACTCCTTCAACTGATCCAGTTCGTGATCCAGGTTGATGACTCCAATGAGTCGGCTCATAGCGGACACCGTCCTTATCCGGGTTATATTCGTGCATGAAGCTGACTTTCCTGATCGAACAAAACAATTTCATCCGAACTGCCCTCAGATCCGATGACCGCGTTGTCTTCAATAATTATGTTTTCGCTCACGATGGCCCGGTGAATGCGAACATTGCGACCAATTTTGACGTTTGGCATAATGACAGAATCGGTAATAACACTCCCTTCTCCTACCTCAACTCCGTAAAATAGCACGGAATGCCTGACCTCTCCGTCCACCACGCAGCCTTCATTCACGATGCTGTTTTTCAGAATCGCCCGTTGGGTTATATACTGGGCCGGTTGATTGGGGCTACGGGTATAGATGCGCCAGAAAGGGTCGTTCAGATCCAGAGGCGGGTCTTGAGCCAGCAGATCCATGTTGGACTCCCACAAGCTCTGAATCGTGCCTACATCCTTCCAGTACCCGGCAAACGGATACGCATACAGCGACCGCCCATGCTGGAGCAGCAACGGAATGATATCCTTGCCAAAATCATGCGAGGATTCAGAATCACTCGCGCTCTCCAGCAGATATCGGCGCAGCACCTCCCATTTGAACAAATAAATGCCCATGGAGGCCAGCGTGCTTTTTGGCTGTTCCGGCTTTTCCTCAAAGTCGTATATTTTCAGATCATCATCGGCGTTCAGAATCCCGAAACGTTTGGCTTCCTGAATTGTGACGTCGATGACGGAAATGGTGCAGTCTGCTCCCTTTTCCTTGTGATAATCGAGCATGCGACTGTAATCCATTTTATAGATGTGATCTCCAGACAAAATGAGTACATGCTCCGGGTCATATTGATCCAAAAAATGGAGGTTCCGATAAATAGCATCCGCCGTACCTCGATACCAATTGTTTCCATTCTCCTTCTCGTGGGGAGGCAAAACGAAAACTCCTCCGTCCAGGCGGTCCAAATCCCAGTCGCTGCCGATACCGATATAGGAATGAAGCACCAGCGGTTCATATTGGGTCAGCACGCCCACGGTATCAATACCGGAATGAGTGCAATTGCTGAGGGGAAAATCAATGATGCGGTAGGTTCCTCCAAAAAATACAGCCGGTTTGGCAAGTGTACGGGTCAGTCCTTTGAGTCTTTTGCCTTGTCCGCCGGCGAGCAGCATGGCAACTACTTCCTTCTTTCTCATAACAAAGACCTCCCTGTCATGTGCATCTGAAGCAATTGCGGCAGGATACTTGATAATATCCATTAAACGTGAATGGGCAGTCGTAATCGTTTCATAGCCGAAGGAACGGGTAAGATTTGATGGAAAGGGTAAAATCATAGTTATGCGGAACGGGCGCAAGGAATCACTAAATCGTAAAATCCCGTTCATCTTTTCACATTTTGGATGCTTTTAAAGCATTTGTGTATGACAACATGATCATAAGGAGGCGTTATTCATGAAGAATAAAAAATGGGTGGTAGCAGTATTAGGAATGGGTGTTACGTATCTGATGAAAAATAAAGGGGCACGCGATAAGGTACTGAATAAGGTACAGACTATTGTCAACCGTGCAAAAACATCTGCAAAATCGTAAAATGTTAAAGCAAGAAAAAAGCGAGCCTCTCTGAATCATTGTTCAGGGAGGCTCTGCTCTGACTTTTCTCTGCATCCACGAACAATATATCTGTTCGAGGCTGTATCAGTAGACGGTCAGGCATTCTCCTTGTGTTCTTCTATTTCCATGATATGTTCAATGGTAAAGGTTCGATGCTTCCATTCGGAGGAACGGTAGGCTTCTAGGAGACCAAAGGTACGAATTTTCTCTTTGTCCACCTTCTTAAAGGTATGAGTAATCTCTACCTTGCCCTTGAAAGGAAAAAAGGAAAGACCTACAGTCTGATCCGATAACCACTCTGCCCGAACTCGCCCGCTTTCATGGCGAACCGCCGGAAAGCTCAATCCGTCAGCAAACCATTCATAATCTGCAGCAGGTGTACCCGGCTCACGGCTGCACAGAAACAGACTCAATTCGTCGCAAAACAACATTCTCCGTACATCCGTCCGCACTTGATGTTCGAAAGTTACGCCACATGCCAGCTCCTGTTTGAGCCTCTGCCGACGCTGTTCCTCTGCCTCCTGATAAACATGCGTAATCTGCTTGTCCTGAGCGTTTTGATGCTCGGTCCGTCCGACTAGCTCCTTGTACATCAAGCTGCACAGCAACGCCGCATACGTATTTCCTTGTTCGACTTCATCAATCCCAAGATGATAGAAAACAAAACGTGGACTGAGCGGAAAATCAATAAACGTATAAGGTGCAGACACATGATCATTCCAGAAAGGAGCAGCGTCTAACTGTATCCAACCCCGATCATGCTCCCTTGCTGCATATACAAAATCCTGCTTATGACGTCTATTCTTAAAGGCACTCTCTTCCCATTGTGAAGCCAACTCACCTGAAATATGGGCATGGTCATGCTGCGTCGTCATGATATAAGCTTGGTCCGTTTCATAAATAACCATATGCTCTCCCCTTCCGTTCGGCGATTCGTGTGATTGTGTACAAACTCTCTGATCGAAGGCCATGGTTATGCTTACGTTTATTATATCAGGATAAGGGTAAAAAGGCAGTGAAGTTTTCTGCCTCCTTATGTCTAATTACCCCTTTGATTCTTCACTCGAAACTGCTGCGGGGTCATCCCCTCCAGCTCACGAAACACCTTGTTAAAATGCTTTGCATTGTCAAAGCCTACGGCAGCCGCAATTTCATAAATCTTGTCGCCTTGACACCCCAGCAGTTTTTTGGCCTCTGCAATGCGAAATTTTTTTACATATTGAACAAAGCTCATGCCTGTATAGGCTTTGAACGCCTGACTAAAATACGTGTAATTCAACGATACCGAATTGGATACTACCGCCATATTCAAATCCTCGCTGTAATGAGCATGGATGTATTGGATAGCTCGCGACATACTACCGCTTGTATCGGCGATGACACTAACACTATCCATGCTTCCGGTCCGTCTATCCTTCTCCACTCCGACAATATTATCGTTTATGATAGGGTTCCTCTGTTCCAGTCTGTCCTGACCTGCGTGCTGCTCCAATTCCTCGTTCAAGGTTGCCAGCGCACCGAACAGCTCCTCCCTGACAATCGGCTTGAGCAAATACTCCCGTGCTCCGCAGCGAATCGCTTCTCTTGCATACTGGAACTCGTCATATCCACTGAGAATGATCACCATAGGCCTGCGTCCCGGCTCCAGCTCGCGGATATGCTGCATCAGCATAATGCCATCCATGACAGGCATACGGATATCCGTAATGACCAGCTCAGGTGAATAGTGCTGTACATGCTGCCAAGCCTCTCTTCCGTCCTTGACTAGTGCACATTCATATAAGCCGGAAAATTCCCGTTCAATCATGGACTGAAGGCCCATTCGAATGTTCTTTTCGTCATCCGCAATCAATAGTCTGGTCGCCATTGTCCACCCCTCTCATCATGTGACGTCTGGGCAAAATCAGGGTCACTGTCGTAGATTGTCCAAGGATGCTGTCCAGTCGGATGCCGTACCCGACGCCATAATGCATACTCAGGCGACGATGCACATTGCGCAAACCGATCCCTCTATTCACTCCCGGCTCACGAGAATCCATATCTTTTTGTGCCAGACCTGACATAATGTCTTGTCTTCTCTCTTCAAGTATCCCTGCTCCATTATCCCGAATGCGCAGCTCAAATCGTTCCTGCATCATGCAGGCTTCTATGGTAATGCTGAATGTCCGTTCAGGCTGTTCCCATCCATCCATTTCATTGTGTAATGCACTCCAGCCGTGCTTGATGGCATTTTCCACCACAGGCTGTAGCGACATTTTCAGCACTTCCTGCTCCATATACGCTGGCGGCAGATGAACCTCCAGACCAATTTGGTTGTCATGGCGAATGTTCATAATAGCCACATAATGCTGAATATGGCGGATTTCGTCCCGCAGCGCAACATATGGCCCGGACCATTGAAGGTTGTAACGCATCATCGAGCCAAGAGAGGTCAAGGCATCCGACAACGGATACTGACGCTCCAGCTCTGCCATCATTTTTAAATTTTCTAGCGTATTATAAAGAAAATGGGAATCAATTTGATGCTTGAGTGCTTGCAATTCAGCCTCCTGAGCAGCAGCCTGCTTGTGTACTGCCTCGGCAATAAGCCCGTTAATCTGACTCAGCAGACTGCGGAAATACAGGGCCAGCTCCGCCACCTCTCCCTGTCCATACACGGGAATCCGAAGCTGAAAGTCTCCGTCCTGCTGTACCTTCTTCATGGATTCCCGCAGTGTATGAAGCTGTTTGAGGATAAAAGCGTGCAAGGTGTAGGAAATAAGTGACATCAACAAAATCAGTACACAAATAATAAGCAGCATAGCATTGCGCTTCTGACGGAGATCACCCAGCGAACCGTCCAGCGCTACCACGTTTAGCAGATAAGCGTCCAGCCCTTCTATAGAACGGTACAGACCGAGATAAGGCTTATTTTCATAAGTAAAATCAAAAGCACCACCCGGTCCCTGAACGCGGGACTGAAACAGATGGCGCAAATCGGACTCAGGTATGGGAATCGCATCGAATGGAGAGGAGGCTGTTGCTATATCGTTAAAAGACATGGGCTTGCCGCTGTTCCATGGGCTGGAATCGCTGCCGCCCCATATGAGCATTTGTGACGATGCACGGTTATCTTGCGGAGTATCAAATACTCTGGGCGAAAATAACTCCAGCCTCATGTTCGTTTCCACCAAGCCCGTGTGTCTTTCTCCAGCACTTCCTGCAGCCTAAATTTCACGCAGCAAAGCCATATACTGCACCGTTTCGCCTTCCTGTCGTGCTTGCCCTCGAAGCAAGCTTTTTGGTCCCTGATACATTTCCCACCAGATTTTCCCTTGCTGATGTTGAGCCATTTTCAGCCAGGAAGCCACAGGCAATCGTGACTCGTTGAAAATCATCGGCCATATTTCGCGTACGTGTGGATTGCTCGTATACAGCCGAATATTCGCCACATTGGGATTGCTGTACAGCAAATGCTGCAAATTCGGAAACACGTTCATGTTGAACTGCACCAGCTCATCGCTGCTCATTTCACGTTCCTCAGTCAAATAACGGAGTACGTTGCGATCTGAAATCGCAAGCTGTGCGGTTCGCTCCATAATTTCCATATTGCTGTGAATATGGGCCAGCTCTGTATCCAGCACATACTGATTTTGGGCGGTAATCTCTTGCATGGTGTTCTCGTATAGCTGGTGAAAGGTATATAGCGAGAATAATACAACCGGGATTAATATAACGGCGATATATGCGACAATGAGCTTGACTTGAAGGGAGCAGCCACCAAGCCGATCCGCCGTATCCGTCAGCCACCGCCATACTTCGCGGAGCAGCGGTCTTTTTATTCGTGAACGTCTACGGCTTGGCATCAAATCACATCCTTATCGGTTCAATAAATCAGATCATTTGTCGAACTTTTCGATTTTCTTGAGGTTTTCTTCATAGGCCTTTTGCTGATAGGCCATAACCTTGTCATATCCGGCTTTTCTGCGATCTTCCAAAAAGCGGGCAAACAATTGGTCGAATTCCTCATCCGAGGAAGCCAGCAGCAGCTTTGGCAATGCCTTGCCCCAGATTTGGTCTATCCGCCCTGACGCAATACCTTCTGCCGATGTTCCGGTCGGTTTGATGTTGTCGTATTGGGAGAAGCCTTTCGTCTTGCCCTTCGTCCAATCCTCCGGCTGCTTGTATGGCTCCACACTGGGCGGTGCCCACAGCAAATTCATATTCGTGTCCATCAGCATCCAGAAGGTGAAGGCAGCACCATATTTTTTATCAAAAGCAGCGCGGTCCTTGTTCATCTGCTCCAGCACCTCCGGCTTGAAGGCTGGCTTACCGTTAACCGTATCCCACAGCTTCCCCTGCTCCCCGAGGTACAGGTCACGGTTCCCTTCCTCGCTAATCAGATAGGTCAGGAATTCAATAGCCCGCTCCTTGTCTTTGACATCCTTGGAAATGAGCGTTACCGTCCAGCCAGAAATACCCGGTCCAGCCAGCGCAGGCGGATCCAGCTTGCTGTTCGAGGGCCCATCGACCGCGATATAGACGGAGTTCGGGTCCTTCGCATACAATGTAGCCTGTTGTCCAGCAAAGTCGGAGCGCTGATACAGCATGGCAAAATACCGTCCCTGTGCTACCTTTTCCTCCATTTGCGGACGCTTGTCGATAAATACATCCTTGGCGATCAGCCCCTGCTCATTCGCTTGACGGAAGGTTTTGAGCCACCGAATATATTCTTCGTCTGAACGGCGGTCGTACAGCTTTCCGTCCTTTTCATGAGGAATGGCTAGAAAATTGAGTAAATAGTCTTCAAAAGAGTAATTCCCGTTGTCCGTAAATTCGTGAAACCCTATCGGGATCAGCGGCTGACCGTTCACATCAGGAAATTTCTCTTTCGCTTTTTGAAGCGCTTTCAAAAATCCTTCCGGTGTTCTCATATCCGGCTTACCAATCGCCTCATACATGTCCTTCCGCACCATAAACGTCTGGTTAGAAACAAAATTTTGCCCGTATTTTTGATAATCCTGCGGTGAAGAGGAAGCGTTGGGATAGCCGTATACATTTCCGTCCGGTTGCTGATACCAGGACATTTTCGCCGGGTCAGCCATTTTAATCAAATACGGATCGTATTTCTCAGCCAGCTTGTTGAGTGGAAGCACCATTTTGCCCTCGATCATTTTTTTGACTGCATCCTCTCCCCAACCGAGTGTCACAAAATCAGGCAGCTTGCCCGAGGCCAGCATGGTATTAAGCTTCTCATTTTCATTCCCTGCAGGTACGATAAAATTGACGCTGACCCCGGTTTTCTGCGTAACATACTTCGAGGTCTCATCCGTGCCCCACTTGTTCGGGAACCAGGAAAAGTTCAAATACCAGTCAAACGTAATCGGCTCGGTATCCGCCCTCCATCCCGGCGCATCTGCCGTAGCCTTTGTCTTCTCGTCCTTCAATTCCGTGACAGCTCCGCCTCCTCCGGACGTACATGCCGCAAGCGAACCCGCCAGCAGAACGGCAGCCAGCAGCCCCTTCTGCCATTTGCGAATGTTCATCATAAATCTCCCCCTTGGATGATGTGCTATCCTTTGATCGAGCCGATCATCAGACCCTTGACGAAATATTTTTGCAGAAAAGGATATACCAGTACAATCGGTAGTGTCGTCACGACCATCGTCGCCAGCTTGATCGACTGCGAAGTGACGGACTGGGCAACAATCCCCGGTGCAGCAGACATCATCTGATTAGAGCTGGATTGAGCAACAACCCGGTACAAATACGTCTGAATCGGTTGAAGGTCCGTATTATTGATATAGATCATTCCGGTAAAATAATCGTTCCACTGGTACACCCCATGAAAAAGCGCAATCGTCGCTACCACGGGCATGGATACGGGAAGCACAATCCGGCAAAAGATACTGAAATCGTTCGCCCCGTCTATTTTCGCCGCTTCCTCCAATGCATCCGGCAGCTCCCGGAAAAAAGCCATAAAAATTATAAGATCAAAAAAGCTGAACATCGCCGGAATAATATACACCCAAAAGCTGTCCAACAGCCCGAGATCACGTATCAGCAAATACGTCGGAATCAATCCCCCGCCAAAAAACAGGGTTATCGTACCGATCAGCATATACAGCTTGCGCCCAATCAGCTCCCTACGGGAATATGCATATGCAATCATGGCGGTAAAAAACACATGTACAATCGTGCCGATTACCGTCTTGGCGATGGTCACCCCCATTGCAGTCATAATACCGTTGTTCGCAAACACGGCCTGATAGCTGCCCAGACTAAATACTCTCGGCCACCAGTAAATACCGCCCCGCATGGCGTCTGCTCCTTCGTTAAAGGAGTTCACCAGCACGTACCACACCGGATACAACGTTACAAAACAAATGATCAGCATGAAGACGCTGTTCACGACATCGAATATCGCTTCGCCTGTCGTTTTGCGTTGCAATAGCTGCATGCAGCCGTCCTCCTTCAGAATAGGGATGTATTATTAATCCGCTTGGTGACCGAATTGGCGATCAGCAGCAAAATAAGAGCAAGAACCGATTTCAGCAACCCCACTGCGGTCGAGTATGAGAAGCGCCCCTGCTGTATGCCCACCTGATATACATAAATATCCACAACATTACTTGCGCTTTCATTCAGTGAGTTACGTAATACGAGAATCTGGTCAAAGTTAGAGTTCAATATCCCGCTGACCGCCAAAATAAACAAAATGGATATCGTGCCCTTGATCGCAGGAAGCGTGACGTACCACATTTTCTGAAACCGTCCAGCTCCGTCAATGGTCGCCGCTTCATACATATCCGTCGATACACCCGCCATGGCTGCCAAATAAATAATGGCTGACCATCCAAGCTCCTTCCAGATATCCGAGCTGACGACAATGGCCCAAAAGTAACTCGGCTCCGCCAAATAACTGATCGGCTGGTCGATCCAGCCCCAACCCAGCAACAGATGATTGATCATCCCGGTATCTGCCAGCCACGTCGTTAAGATCCCGCCAAGAATAACCCATGATAAAAAATGAGGAAGATACGAAATGGTCTGAATGGACTTTTTAAACCGGGTAGACCGGATTTCATTCAGGAACAAAGCAAATAAAATGGGCAACGGGAACCCGATTGCCAGCTTGAGCAGACTGATGCCCAGCGTATTTTTGACAACATACCAAAAGTTATCATCCTCCAGAAAGGCCCGAAAATGCTCCAATCCCGCCCAGTGTGCGCTTGATATGGTGCCAATGATGTCAAAATGCTTGAAGGCAATTAGAATGCCGTACATCGGAATGTAATGAAAAATAATCATCCATACCACACCTAACAGCGCCATGGTCTGCAAATGTCTTTGTTGCACCCATTTACGAGCCAGTGCTCTCCCTTTTCCGGGTTGGCTCGGCGACTGTTGTCGCGGCCTCCATTCTGTACTCATACGACAGACCTCCCTTCTCTGTAATGTAAGCACTTACATTTCTTATTTTAGAGGCATCTGCTGTTCATGAGAAGTACCGATTTTTTTGATTTTGGTGTCTAAAGTTCAGGTAGCAGCATTCCGAGTCGCAGAATATTTTTGGCCTGTTGCGAATTTTTTACAATCTATTGATTTACGAAGAAGACTATCCAGTGGTACGATATGCCTATATATTATTCCAATCATTACCTATACATCTAGATCAGGAGGATTAAGAAGAATGGAAGAATTGGTTCGTTCGATTCAAAAACAGATACGGATTAAAAAGGTAGCCTGCTGGGCGGGAATCATTTTGTTTGGCCTGTGTACTTTAGTCGGCGTTGCGGCTCAAGAATGGCTTTTGACGATTCTTTCCCTGGGAATAACGGTTTTATCCGCTTATGCTTTAAGGCTGTTGCGCGGTATGACCCGGTTTACTTCGGAATATCAGCCAGGAAAGGGCCACTGGTACTATCGCCTTACGGTTCAACAAAAGCTGCGTTATCTCACCTGGGCACAATGGGTAGTAGGCATTTCTATCGCCCTGATGTTTTTCGTGTTTCATGCCCGACTGACTTCTTTTGTCATAACTATTTTGTGTATCCTCACTATTCAATTTAGTATCAAGAAACGGATTAAAAATCATCAGGAGCCTGATGCTGCCGAGTTAGTAGAGTTTGTGCGTTTGGGGATCATCTCTCCCGATGAGCAGGCAATTGGAGTGTATAAAGATTTTGTGCATCTTACCCATACGTTTCGGGGGAACCAAATTATTATCGTGACAGATAAACGCCTGATTTCCGTGTTTATAGAGGAACAGGGTCGTGCGTTGAAAACGGAAATGCTGCTTTCGGGCATAAACAAGGTACGAGCGATCGGCACTGGTTTCCAGGGTCGTGGATTGCTTTTGTCAGTGAGCAACCGTGACCATAACGAGCTTCACGTTCATATGGTCGGACAAAGTATTTTCTTTTCTCCAGAGCAATTCGTCAACTCCTTGCTACAAGCATTGGATGGGGCCTTAAAGAGCAGTCCATACCAAATGAAAGAAACATTCCCGACCTACCAGCAGTTGAAAATTTCATTGCATCCATCAGATCAGGGTGTTCTGCATAAGCCTACTACGGCTTAGTATTCATGAAACACCAAATAGCAAGCAAGCCCGGTTCCTAATGAGCTTGCTTGCTATTTGGCATGATTTAGCATACTTTTACATCATTTATCTAGTTGTCGGAGAGCTTCTTTTCTACTTACTTCTGTCCAATTAATGATTTGCTCCATGATAAAACACGGAAATGAGGTCATGACTTGTAACAAACACCAGCAAGCTAAACAGACTGAGCGACAGAGGCTGTGAAATCAATTTTTTCATCCTTTAACACTCCTTTTAAAATAGTTATATATTGGTCTTGCTGTGTTGCCGTAGCTTGGGATCTGAAAATCTCAAATATCGCGGTACACTTCCTGAACTCATGCTCATGTTCCATACCCAGGGTATCTGATAGCATGAGGGATTGCAGAATATAGTTCAGCGCAACCGTAAACCGCTGCTGCTTGATGTAGTAGAGAGACAATTGATAGCAAAAGCGAAAATAATAAGACACATTCACAGGCTCTTCGAGATATTTGAAATCGTCAATTTGTTCAGCAAAGGGTTCAAGCACAGCCTCTAAAGGATAGTCGTGCCTGGATGCCCCCTCCACGATGGAAAGAAGCCCGGGTAACAGTTCTTCCGGATTGTCCTGAAGAAATTGAACGTATTCCTGCAACACTTCAAAACGGCCTGACAAAATATCAAGGGCGTACAGATTGGCTTTGGCGGCATGGCGATAATACTCGACTTCCGCTTCCCCGTGAGGATCAAGACCATTAAACCAGCCCAATTCCGCATACTTTTCAATGCAATCTCGGGCTTCATCATATTTGCCCTGTTTCTGGAAGGCCATTCCTTTCATCAGATGACTGTATCCATAGTAATATACTAGTGGACGTTTGGTATGTATGGGTTGTACGGATTTCTTGTGCGCTTTGTAGAACTGTAACTCCTGATACTTCTGGCTGGCACGGTCGTACAGATGATCACATAAAGCAATCATATTGGCTCCGTCGTTAAACGAAAATGACAGCTTAATCATGTTAACAAGTGTGTCTAAATCTGTGATGTCGGAGTGAACAAGATCATCCACCCTCCCCACCTCCTTGTCCGACTTTTCATATTCACCAAATAGAAGTTCGCCAAACAAAAGAATGAACTGAATACCGTTCATGATATGATTTAATGATGATATAACTTAATTACGTAATTATTACTTAATTAAGTTATATCATAAAATCAAATATGCCGCAAGCTTTTTATGATAATAAATTCCAATTATGCATTATGCCGAAGCAGGTCACGCCAACCCAAAAAAGGAAGCGGAATCCTTCCGCCTCCCCATTCGTTGTAATCCTTTACAACGTAACACCATTTTTAAAAATAGCCAGCTCTCTGAAATTGTTCTTCTCGTTGTTCACCCAGGTTCCACTGGCTACATCGACAATGTAATCCACAAAGCTGCGGAGCGCATCCTCCATACTAACATCCTCCACCAGTGAACCGGCGTTGTAGTCGATCCAATGGGGTTTGGCCTTATACAGCGGCGAGTTGGTCGAAACCTTCATCGTCGGAACGAAGGAACCGAAAGGCGTACCGCGTCCAGTTGTGAAAATAACGAGCTGGCAGCCCGCTGCTGCAAGCGCCGAAGAAGCAACCAGATCGTTCCCCGGTGCGCTGAGCAGGTTGAGTCCCTTGGTTTTGAGACGCTCCCCGTACTGAATGACATCGGTGACCGTAGAAGAGCCGGACTTTTGCGTACAGCCCAACGATTTATCTTCCAGTGTCGTGATGCCTCCTGCTTTGTTGCCCGGCGACGGATTTTCGTATACCGGCTGCTTGTAATCCAGAAAATATTGCTTGAAATCGTTAATCAGATGCACGATTTTGCCGAATACTTCCTCGTCTGCCGCACGTTCCATAAGAATCGTCTCCGCACCGAACATTTCCGGTACCTCAGTCAGTACCGTCGTTCCGCCCTGCGCGGCCATATAATCCGACAGCCGACCGAGCAGCGGGTTGGCGGTAATACCGGATAGGCCGTCAGAGCCGCCGCATTTCAATCCGATATTCAGCTCAGATAAAGGTACAGGCTCTCGCCGATCTTCCTGTACTGCTGCATAAATTTCATGAAGCAGTCGTACCCCTTCCTCCACTTCATCCGATACTTCCTGGGAAAGTAAAAACTTCACCCGTTCCGGGTCATATTCCCCGATGGCTTCCTTAAACTCCTTCATTTCATTGTTCTCGCAACCTAAGCCAAGAACCAGCACGCCACCCGCATTGGAATGCTTGACTGCATCAATCAAAATCGTGCGGGTATGTGCATGATCGTCTCCCAGCTGGGAACAGCCGTAGTTATGCTTGAGCACAAGTGCATTTTCAAAAGGCGAAATATCGCCCGCTTCCTGCTTGAAACGATTTAAAATAAGTTCGGCAATCCCGTTCACACAACCGACCGTTGGTACAATCCACAACTCATTGCGAATCCCAACGCGGCCGTCCTTTCGTCGATAACCCTGAAACGTACGACTCTCCTGTTCATATAAATGAGGCGCTGGTTTAGGCTTATAAGTGTACTCCTCTACGCCCGTCAGATTCGTCTTCGTATTATGCGTATGCACATGCTGCCCTGCCTGAATGGGCTGAATGGCATGACCGATCGGATATCCGTATTTCAGCACGTTCCCGCCTTCAGGAATGTCCTGCAACGCAATTTTGTGCCCACGCGCCACATCCTCAGCCAGCTCCACGCGCTGTTCTGCTTGCGCTCCCCACGCCAGCGTCTCGCCCTGCTTGTAATCACGCAAAGCGACAGCCACGTTATCTTGATCATGAATTTGAATGAATTCCAGCATTCCAGTCTCCTCCTTGCTTATGCTCTGGGCACGCTGTTCCCGGTTAGAGAGTCCAGCGTCTCCTTCATTCCCCTGCTTGTAATCTCATACACATACTGTGCCGTCTGTTCAGCCAATCCTGCAATCTGGTTCAGGTCTTGCCCCCACCAGGTCTGCTTGCCCAGTATCTGCGCCGTTAATTGCTTCGCTCCGGCAAGTGTTCCGTCATATCCGCTCCACAGCTCGCCAAACGCGGTCAACACTTCCGCTTCGTCTGCCAAAACAATCGGCTCGCCGTCTCTCTTTCCACGGTAAAATACGAATAAAGACGCCAGCGAAAATACCGTTTTGGCAGGTAATGCCTTATGCTGCTCCACATATTGAAGCAGGGAAGGCAAATTACGTGTCTTGAACTTGGATACCGAATTGAGTGCAATGCTCATGACATAATGACTCACATACGGATTATGAAACCGTTCAACAACATCATCGGCGTATACATTCAATTCCGTTGCTGGCGAATCCAGCGTTGGAATAACTTCTTCTCGAATGAGTGACTGGATAAAAGCACCCACGACATCATGCTCGACCGCCTGCCCTACCGTATCCAAACCATATAAATAAGCGACAGGCGTAAGCGCTGTATGAGCCCCGTTCAAAATGCGTACCTTGCGTGTACGGTATGGGGCCATATCGTCGACGATCAGTACGTTCAGTCCAGCCAGATGAGCAGGTAATTCTTTTTTGAGCCATTGTGGTCCTTCGATGACCCACAGGTGATACTGTTCACCGACAACGACCAGGCTGTCCTTGTAACCCAGCTCTGCTTGAATCTCTGTGATCCGGTCTTTGGGATAACCCGGCACAATCCGATCCACAAGGCTGTTGCAGAACGTATTCGCTTCCTCCAGCCAAGCTGTAAACTCAGCCCCAAGTTTCCACTGATCTGCATATTTCAACACAATTTCCTTGAGCGCATCTCCATTGCGGTCGATCAGCTCGCATGGGATGATAACCAGGCCCTTGCCTGGATCTCCATTGAAAAATTGAAAGCGCTTATACAGCAAAGCAGCCAGCTTACCTGGAAAGCTATTTTGCGGGCGATCTTCCAGCCGATCCTCCGGTCCGTAAGCGATTCCTGCCTCCGTTGTGTTCGATACGACAAAGCGCAGCTCCGGTTTTTGGGACAACGCCTCATATTCTGACCAATCTGAGCCGTACGGGTTAAGCCCGCGGGTGACGCATTCCACAACGGTGTGCTCCTTCACGGCCTGCCCATCTTTCATCCCTTCGAGAATAACCGTGTACAGGCCATCCTGCTCATTAAGCTTCTCTACGAGACCTCCTGCCTGCGGCTGTACAATGACAACACCCGTATTCCAATCGGCCAGCTTATTCATTTTGTCAAATTGCCAATCTACAAAAGCACGCAGGAAATTCCCTTCCCCGAATTGCAGCACTCTTTCAGGATACGGTTCTGTCACGATAAAGCTTTTTCTGTTTAATTGGTCCAATTCATCTACTTGTTTCATCCGGAGTAACCTCCCATTATTACCTTAATGATTTCAACAACATTTTATCACAATGCACACGTTAACAAAATAGTTTTCTCAATATTTTTGGTTTTATAAATTATTAATGACAATAATATGAACACGTTAACATATAAACTATGCAACCTTTCGCGGATCTATGATTATCTTCCCGCTGTTTCGCACCTGAACCAAGACGGTTAAGGCTAATTAGAATAGATGCAAGATAGCACGGGTAGGATAATATTACTTACTAGGCAGGAGGAACATCTATGAAGACAATCGCAGATACTATTGTAGAAGTTTTAGTCAATGCAGGGGTCAAGCGAATTTATGGTATCGTTGGAGATTCTTTAAATAATATGGTCGATTCCATTCGAAGCAACGGTCAAATTGAATGGATTCATGTGCGGCACGAAGAAGTGGCTGCCTTTGCGGCCGGGGCAGATGCTGATCTTACTGGCAGCATTGCAGTGTGCGCTGGCAGCAGTGGTCCCGGAAATCTACATCTTATTAACGGATTATATGATTGTCATCGCAATCGGGTACCAGTACTCGCTATTGCGGCCCATATTCCAAGCGACGAAATTGGAAGCGAATATTTCCAGGCTACGCATCCCGAGCATCTTTTCGGGGAATGCAGCCACTTCTGTGAAGTCATTACGACTCCACGACAAATTCCAAGAACCGTTACGATGGCTATACAACAGGCCGTTTCACGTTCAGGTGTTTCCGTCATTGTTCTTCCTGGGGATGTGGCAGCTTTAGCAGCGGAAAAGGCGCCTATTCCCGAACATGTCTACCATCCAACTGCACCCGTGGTGCATCCGTCAGCTTCGGAAATTTCCCGGCTGGCCGAGTACCTGAATGAAGGTAAACGAATCACTTTGTTATGCGGCTCCGGCTGTGCTAAATCCCACGAATTGCTCATGCAACTGTGCGACAAGCTGAAATCCCCTATGGTTGCTGCCCTTCGGGGCAAGGAATATCTGGAGTATAACAATTCTTATTATGCAGGCTTGACAGGTCTGATCGGATATTCTTCCGGATACCATGCGATGATGGATTGTGACGTCCTGCTTATGCTCGGAACAGACTTTCCTTACAGACAGTTTTATCCCGAAAATGCAGTTGTGCTACAAGTGGATATAGAGCCTGCCCACCTTGGCAGACGCACTCCTTTAACGTATGGGCTGTGCGGGGATGTAAAAGCAACACTCGAAATGCTGCTTCCTCTTTTAACAACAAAACATGATACCAAGCATTTGGAAAAAACCGTCTCCCACTATACCAAGGTTCGTCAGGAACTGGATGAACTGGCGGTTGGTAAACCCGGTCATACACCGATCCATCCGCAATATCTCACCAAGGTCGTCAGTGATGCCGCACATGAAAATGCCATTTTCACCTGTGATGTGGGTACGCCTACCGTGTGGGCAGCACGTTATTTACAAATGAACGGCCAGCGCCGACTGATCGGCTCCTTCAATCACGGAACGATGGCAAGTGCATTGCCGCAAGCGATTGGGGCACAAGCCACTGAGCCTGACCGACAAGTGATTGCTCTCTCTGGCGATGGCGGATTGACGATGCTGATGGGCGATCTCCTCACCCTGAAACAGCATCAGTTACCTGTAAAAGTCATTGTTTTCAATAACGGCGCCCTCGGTTTTGTTGAGCTGGAAATGAAAGCAGCCGGTTTTCTGGAAAACGGCACCGCGCTGGTGAATCCTGATTTTGGCGCAGTGGCGGAAGCTATGGGTCTCAAGGGAATTCGAGTCGAAGATCCGGCGATGCTGGAGGACGCGATTCAACAGGCATTGGCTCACGATGGTCCTGTGGTGGTGGATGTGGTGGTAAACCGTCAGGAGCTATCCATGCCACCCAAGATTAATCTCAAACAGGCTGAAGGTTTTACGCTGTGGATGATGAAAGCTGTGCTGAACGGGCGCGGTGACGAAATTATTGAACTGGCGAAAACCAATCTTTTAAGATAGAAATCCGCCGCACTCGCAGATTTGAATACCAAAGGGCAGGAACAGCGCGTCATGCACTGAACCTGCCCTTTTTGGCCTGCCTTTTTCCAATAAAATTAAGCTTAACGCTACCTGTCTGCCGTCGATTTCCGCTTCATGAGCGCGGTTTCCATAAATATGAGCTCGCCCTCGTTTGACGGTGACTGGATTCGTTCCAAAATACATGCGGCTCCACGCGCGCTAATCTGCTCAATCGGTCTTTTGACCGTCGTTAACGGCGGGGTCGTATACATCGAAAAGCCGATATCGTCAAAGCCAATGACAGAGATATCGTCCGGTACTTTTAACCCGTGCTCGAATACCGCGTTTATCGCCCCGATAGCCATGTCATCGTTAGAACAAAACACCGCCGTCGGCGGTTCCTCCAGGGAAAGCAACTGCTTCATCGCCTGGCTTCCGCTTTCGGTGTCATAATGACCATGCACGATGTATTCGTGCCGAATCGGCTTGCCGCTGTCAATCAGCGCATTCATAAAACCTTCGCGCCGTTGCTGGGTGGACTTAAAGCCTTCTACCCCTTCAATGATCGCGATGCGTTCATGTCCGCTTTCAATGAGAAAGGAAACGGCCGCGTAAGACCCTTCCTTATCGTTGGAAATGACATTCACTATACCTGCCCCGGACACCTGTCGATTCAGTACCACAAGCGGAATACCCTGACCGAGCACATGATAAATAAACGGGTTGTCTGCCTCGCTCTGACTCATCAGGATAATGCCGTCAAAACGCTTGCGGTGAATGGCCGAAAAATCGGCGTAATCGTCAATCCCTCGCACAAACAGATTGTAATCCACCCCGATGACATGATTAACCCCGCGGATAGTATCCGCAAAAAAGCTGGAGCTAGTGCCTTCCGAAATACTGGTGAAAAACAGGCCAATTGTATGCGAGCGCTGGAGAACAAGGCTTTTGGCGTTAAAATTCGGAATGTAATTGAGTTGCTCCGCCAGCTCCATAATTTTGCGTTTAGTATCTTCTTTGATCAGCGGGCTGTTGTTGAGCGCCCGGGAGACGGTCGTATGGGAAACATTCGCCAATTTGGCAATGTCTTTAATGGTAGCTGCCATATACGTATCCTTTCTTTACTGAGGCTCTAAAAAATTATATACCCACCATACCACAAGAGCCGCCCGGAAAAGAAGACTTTCACAAATTATACGCGGTTATCAGCATGCCGACGCTGTAGCTCTTGAACCATTTCTGCGTGTCTGCTGTCTGTCAACTTATACATTTTACCGATTACCAGCATGGCAATGAGCAGGGCAACAGCCGGATAGAGACACAGCAGCGCCTTGATTCCGAGCAGCGTTCCAGAGGTTTGAACTACATTCGGGACATATCCGATAAACGCCAGCCCGATACCGGACAGAAAGCCGGACAAGGATTGAGCCAATTTGCGTGAAAAGTTAAACAGCGAGTAGGTAATCCCTTCCTTCCGCTCCCCGGATGACCATTCGCCGTAGTCAATGATATCGGAGACAAAGGCCCAGGTAACCCCGTTAGGAATACTAATACCAATGAACGAAATACTGGCCAGAATGGTGAAAATATATACATTCGAAGGCATAAAGAAGTTCATGGAGTCGGCAATGACACTGACCACCATCCCAAGCATGGCTGTTTTTCGTTTACCGAAGCGCCGCACTAGCTTGGGCAGGAACAATACACCCAGCAACGATGAACCGATTATAATAAAATTCATATAAGCCATTAATTCTACATGTCCCAAATTATATTCGGCAAAATAGATCAGTAACGCGGACTTGATATTGTACGCGGATATGGTGAAAATCGTCATCAACACGAGTACCAGCAGAGGCTTATTGGTCGTAAAGGTATTCACGATCACGCCAAAAGAAAGTTTTTCCTTCGGTCCCGACTGACTGACAATACGCTCCTTCGTTCCCCGATAGCATACCATGAAAGCGATCACACCAATGAGTGACATGATTCCCATCACTACAGGATATCCCACATGATGGTTGGGAAACAGCAAAATAAGCGGCATAACGATGACACTGGTTACGAATAATGCGCCCAGTGAGCCTGCCTGACGGAAGGATGATAGTGATGCCCGTTGAATAGTATCCTGCGTAATAGCGGCACCCAGCGAGCCGTATGGAATGTTTACAATAGAATATCCAACACCCCAAATCATATAAGACGCATAGGCGTAAATGAGTTTGCCTGTGGGCGAAATATTCGGTGAAATAAAGGTAAGAACCGTAAGAATAGCAAGGATAACGCTTCCAACAATGAGAAAGGGTCTGAATTTCCCACGCGGACCGATATGTTTGCGATAATCCACAAAGGACCCGACAATAGGATCACAAATGGCAGCAAACAGCTTGCTGACCAGAAAAATGCCTGCGGCTGCTCCCGCTGAAACACCTGCTACATCCGTAAAGAATTTCAACAGGTACAACTGCCCCAAATCAAACATAAAGCCGTTTCCAAAGTCACCCATACCGTAAGAAATCTTTTCTTTCAGGCTGATATGCTCACCTGTCTTGTTGTCAGTTTGGATGCTCTCCTGAACGATAGGCACTCCCATAGCCTGCTCACTCCTCTATCTTTGTAATTATTTTCACATTCTTGTTTGATACGTATTCTGTTTTCAATCCCCCTTACCCGGAGCTTGAATTGCCTCCCGGCAAGGGCATCTATTGAAATGTGAATTTACAAGTTCCTCTTGTACATCATCACTTGCTGTGAACAACCGTCGGGAAATTAAAATATTGCTTCGCATTATTGTAGCTAATGTTTTGTACCATTTCTCCGAGCAGCTCCAGATCCTCAGGTGCCTTGCCCTCCTGTACCCACGTTCCGATCAGATCACAAAGTATCCGCCGGAAATATTCGTGCCGTGTGTAGGACAGGAAGCTGCGGGAATCCGTTAGCATACCAATGAAGCGAGACAGCACACCGTAGTTTGCGAGCAGCTTCAATTGCTCCAGCATGCCTTCGATATGGTCGTTATACCACCAAGCGGTACCAAACTGGATTTTTCCTGGTGTTCCGCCGGACTGGAAGCCGCCTGCAAGACTTGCCAGCACCGGATAATCAACTGAGTTGAGCGAATACAAAATTGTTCGCGGCAGACCTCCTGCCAGCTCCTGTGCGTCCAGCAATGCTGCCAGCGGACGAGCGATGGAGCCGTCATTCACTGCATCATAGCCTGTATCCGGTCCCAAGCTGCGGAACATGGCTGTGTTATTGTTACGCAGTGCGTGAATATGGTACTGCATAGCCCAGCCATGCTCTGCATACTGTTTCCCAAGGAATACCAGGACGTACGATTTGTATTTCGCCTCTTCTAATGGAGTCACATGGCCTTCCTCCAGCGCCTTGTTGTATATCGCTGCCGCTTCCTCACGTGTTGTTTCTTCATAAACGACAGTATCCAGTGCATGATCGGACACCCGCCCTCCAGCAGCATGGAAGTGACGAACCCGGCTCGCCAGCGCGTTCAAAAATCCTTCCAGACCGGAAACATCCAGTCCGCTCACTTCACCCAATCGAGCCACCCAAGGCTGGAATGTTTCACGGTTAATTTCCAGTGCTTTGTCCGGGCGGAAGCTTGGCAGTACAGCCACTGGAAAATCCGTCAGCTTGCTAATTTGCTTATGATATTCGAGATGGTCCGTCGGATCATCGGTAGTGCACACAACGGTTACCTTTGAATTCACAATCAGATCACGTGCCCCAAAGCCCTTTCCTTGCAGCTTTTGGTTCACCTTTTCCCAAATTACAGGCGCATTCTGTTCGTTCAGCAGCTCATGGACACCAAAAAAGCGCTGAAGCTCCAAATGCGTCCAATGATACAGCGGGTTGCCAATCAGTGTAGGTACGGTTTTGGCCCAAGCCAAAAATTTGTCATAGTCTTCCGCATCTCCGGTAATCAGGCGTTCCTCAACTCCATTGGCCCGCATGAGTCTCCACTTGTAATGATCTCCGTACAGCCATGCTTCTGTAATGTTTTTGAACGTTTTATTTTCGTAAATTTCCTGTGGACTTAAATGACAATGATAGTCGATAATCGGTAAATCCTTGGCATACTGATGATACAAAGTTTCAGCGGTTGGATTGCTCAACAAAAAATTGTCGTCTAAAAATGCTTTGGTCATGGCTTATTCGTCCCTTCTATAATCATGTTTCTGAATAATTGTTAACGTGAACAAAAAAGAATTCGATCTTGCTGCTATTCAGTAATAGCATTCTATAACGTATAGCAGGTTACCTACTTATATCAAATGATACCGCTATAATACGATACCTGCATGTCGAATCACCCTTGATTACTTCTCCTTAAATTTAATGTTTACGTTAACAACAATTACATTGTAACCGCTATCCTTTGCAGAGGAAAGTGATTTTTATCATGTGGAGGAACAAAAAAACAGACCTGCCACAACCTCTGCAGATCTGTTTTCTTCGTCCAGCTTTATTTCAGACTATATGAAACGTTTCAACTTACACTCCCTCTTCCCCTTCATCTTGTCATTTTCATTAAAATGACCCTCACTTATTTTTGGGCATGGAGCGTTGTTTGAAAATTCTTTATTCCCAAATCTCCGCACTTTTATTTTCCCTCTTAAACCGCGCTTTGAAAACGTTTTTATATATTTTTGCTCTTTTTCAGAAAATTTTGCTCTTGAAAGTACCAGTTATTGTATTATAATTGTCATATACAACCAATGTTTTACATTGAAAGTATTTCATAATCATATCCAAAGAAGAGGTGATCGCGTTGAGCACAAAAGTGCAAACTATCCATGCTAAAACCGGTACGAAAGGAGCTGACCTCGTTGTTGATTGCTTGATTAAGCAAGGTGTAACGCATATTTTTGGTATTCCAGGTGCCAAGATTGACTCGGTTTTCGATGTCCTTCAAGAGCGCGGCCCGGAACTGATCCTATGCCGTCACGAGCAAAATGCCGCTTTTATGGCAGCCGCCGTCGGTCGCCTAACTGGTAAACCGGGCGTATGTCTCGTCACCTCCGGTCCCGGTGCGTCGAATTTGGCTACAGGACTTGTCACCGCTAATGCGGAAAGTGATCCTGTCGTCGCTCTCGCTGGCGCAGTTCCAAGATCCGAGCGTTTGAAACGCACTCACCAATCCATGGATAACGCCGGGTTATTCGAGCCTATCACCAAATACAGTGTGGAAGTAGAGCATCCCGATAGTATACCAGAAGCCATTACCAACGCATTTCGGATTGCGACCTCAGCACAGCCTGGAGCAACCTTCGTCAGTCTACCTCAGGACGTGTTGACTTCGTCATCCGAAGTGACCGCCATTGAGAAGCTGTCCCTTCCACAGCTTGGAACTGCACCAGCCGGACTTATAAAACAAGTAGCAGACCAAATCAGCCAAGCCAAGCTGCCTGTTCTTTTGCTTGGTATGAAAGCGAGCACTCCCGAAGCTACAGCATCTATTCGCGCACTCATTCAGAACACGGATTTGCCTGTCGTCGAAACTTTCCAGGCTGCCGGAGCCATTTCCCGCGAATTGGAGGATCATTATTTTGGCCGAGTCGGTCTGTTCCACAATCAGCCGGGTGACATGCTCCTTGGAGCCGCTGATCTGGTGCTGACTATTGGCTATGACCCCATTGAATACGATCCGAAAAACTGGAACATTCCTGCAAACCGGACCCTCATTCATCTCGATGATCATCAGGCGGATATTGACCATGATTATCAACCGGATTACGAATTGATCGGCAATATAGCCCTGATCGTGCGCAGTCTCGCAGAAGAATTGCCTACAGTAAAGCTGTCTGAAGCCTCATGCGCCCAATTGAATCGTCTTCGTCACGAGCTGAACGAGCAAGCCGCCGTTCCTGTTCGCAAGCACAACTATCTGATTCATCCATTACAATTCATTCGTACGCTGCGCAGCCTGATTGATGATAACGTCACGGTCACCTGCGATGTGGGTTCACACTACATTTGGATGGCCCGGTATTTCCGCTCCTATGAGCCGCGTCGCCTTCTGTTCAGTAACGGAATGCAGACGCTCGGTGTAGCTCTTCCCTGGGGCATTGCTGCCACACTAGTCAATCCCGGTCAAAAAGTCGTTTCCATTTCTGGCGACGGAGGATTTCTTTTCTCATCCATGGAGCTTGAAACTGCCGTACGTCTCAATTCCCCACTTGTGCATATTGTATGGAGAGACGGTACCTACGACATGGTCGCTTTTCAACAACAGATTAAATACGGCAGAACGTCCGGCGTAGAATTCGGAGATGTGGATGTCGTGAAATATGCCGAAAGCTTCGGGGCAACCGGATTGCGCGTGTATTCCCCTGAAGAACTGGAAAGCGTATTGCAACAGGCACTACATACCGATGGCCCCGTGGTCGTCGATATTCCGATTGATTATCAGGATAATATCCAGTTGGGACGTAAACTGCTGCCCAATCAGTTAAATTGACTTCACAGTTGCCCAATCGTGACGGCTTCGTGACAATGAATGGAGTTTAACGTTTTTTTTATGAGTTTTTTGGGTTATCCATGTTATTTACTGAAATTTTACGTTTATTATTGAAAAAGAAAGAAAATAAATGTATCCAATCACAAAAGGAAGTGTATTGCCATGACCGTTGCAGAACTGGAAACAAAGCAAGAAGCTGATCATGATATTTACCAAACGTCCACCATGCTCGCTTTATTGGATGGTCTTTATGACGGAGTCGTTTCCTTCAAGGAACTGCAAAAGCACGGGGATTTCGGGATCGGTACCTTTGATCAACTGAATGGAGAGATGATTGCGTTCGATGGTGAGTTTTATCACTTGCTTCCAGACGGTACGGCCCATCGTGTAAAACCGGAAGAGACAACTCCCTTTTCCACAGTCACCTTTTTCCGTGAAGATTTCACATATACTATTGATCGTCCCATGCATCGTGAAGAGCTGGAAGCCCTGCTGCTAAAGCTGTTTCCAAGCCGTAATCTGTTCTATGCCTTCCGTATGGACGGGACTTTTCGTGAAGTGAAGACACGCACCGTGCCTCACCAGGTGAAGCCTTACAAGCCTTTTATCGAAGCGACCAAATCACAGCCCACGTTCTCCTTTAACGACGCTTCCGGCGTGATTACCGGGTTTTGGACACCTGCGTATGCTCAAGGAATTGGAGTGGCCGGGTTTCATTTGCACTTTATTAACGACGAACGCACCGGAGGCGGGCATGTCTTTGATTTTGTTGTCGACAAGTGCACGATTCGTGTTTGTCAAAAATCCAATCTGCACCTCGTCCTACCCGAAACACCGGATTATTTGACCGCCAACCTGTCCAGAGAAAATCTGGAGAAGGAAATCGCCATTACCGAGGGTGCGCAATAAGCGCGGTGTATGATTCAACAAGATACAGTCTATATAAATTGAACTGGAAATGTACATGACGTGCCACTCCGCCAACCCCAAGTAAAAACCAAAGATCGCAGCCCGGAAGAGATACTTGATGCTCTCCGGCTACGATCTTTTTTAGTATGCACTTCCGAATAAATGCGCGATAATGATTATCTATTGTTTTTCTCATCATTTCATACTTACGTCTCAATCTGATCCAGCTTATCTGCATAATATTGAATCGCGTGTGAGTACGCTTGTGTTGGTGAGTCCGAGGTCGTTTCAGCCAGCTCCGTTAACAGGCCCTGCATGGCCTTCCCATGTTCTCCAAGATTGTATAACACCATCGCATAAAATACGCGAAACGGCCTGTAATCCGAAAACTCGTTCATGCCTGTTTCCAGCCACGCTTTCGCCTTGTCATACTCTCCCAATACACGGTACGTGCTGCTTAATCCCAGGATCGACCCTTTCCTCGATTCTGCCGATAACGCCATACCCAGACCTTTTTCGTAAAAGGGTACTGCTTCCCTCTCCAATCCTAATGCATCATGTGTCCAAGCCGTCTGATACCACAGCTCAGCATCATTCTGCTCCTGCTCCAATGCCTTCAATAACAGCTTCCGAGCTTCCTCCGCCTGCCCTGTGCGCCTTAGCTCGCTGGCTTTTGCAATAATATCGTTCATATCAGTTCCTCCGCTTATAATCCATCCCATATTTTTGAGATATATCTTACCCGACATTTGAACACGCTGTAAATAAGGTTTATCTAATTCTGAAACACAAAAAAAGCAGCTCCCCCTTCAGGAGAACCGCTATATAACCGTAGTTACGGCTTATTTAACATGTAATGATCCTGTACTCAATATCCCTGCCACACGCTGAGTGTCGAAAATACGGGAAAGCTCCTCAACCGCCGTCAAGTACAACAGACCGTTCCCTTCCCGCTTAGCAGAATGGCCGAGTGGAATGGTGCGCTTGATCAGTTGGGCGTATAGCTCCGGCTCGGTGAGATTCCGTTCAAAGCTCGCGTTCGCCAACTGCTTAATCAGCGCCAAAGCCCCAGCTACATGCGGGGTAGCCATTGAAGTACCGCTGAAGGTCGCATATTTGCCGCCCGGAACAGTAGACAAAATATCTTCCCCCGGCGCAACCAAATCTACCTCATTATTGGAGTTGCTGAAATCGGAAGCATGTCTGTCAAAGTTCACAGCACCTACGCTGATCACCTCATTATAGCAGCCGGGATATCCCAGCTCCTCCGTTCTGTCGTCACCGTCTCCTTCATTACCTGCTGCGCAGACGACCAAAATTTGACTTGCCACTGCCTTCTGCACCGCTTCATGCAGCTCAGCCACATCCTCGGGACCACCAAGCGACATTGAAATGATGTCTGCCTTTTGCTCAATCGCATAATGAATGCCCTGAATGATCCAGTCGTATTGACCGGAGCCTTGCTTGTTCAGCACCTTGATAATGAGCAAATCCGCCTCGGGGGCGACACCCACCACACCATCCTCATTTTCTGCTGCCGCGATTGTGCCTGCTACATGCGTACCGTGACCGTTGTAATCCGTGAAAATATTCGGATCACTGTCATCATCATCTGTGAAGTTCCGGCCACCAATAATGCGTTCCTTCAAATCAGGATGGTCCGCATCACAGCCCGTATCCAGCACAGCCACCTTCACTCCCTGGCCTCGGGTTCGATTCCACACCGCAGGGGCCTGAATCAGCTCCACCCCTCGCGGTATTTCATTCACCTGTTGCTCCTGCTTGATCACTTGGTAAGGAATGATATGCACTTTACGTTCCATCCTATTCCCTCCTTCATGGATTCAATCGGAAACCATCCGTCTTTGAAACTTTCAAAAACCAAAACTTTCAAAACCGAAACTTTGAAAACCTCTACTGAAACTCTCTTTCGAGGTTACTATATTCTAGCAATTTTTGAAAAGTTTGAACATCCCCCTTTTGCTTATTTTTGTAAAAAAATAGACATCCCCCCATATCCATGGAGAATGCCTATGTATAGAGGTGCCTGAGAAACTACAACTTCAAGTGTCAGCCTGACAACGAATCCGCTTGAAGTTCAGCCTTGGACAACAGCGACTTGTGCTGCCACTTCCGACCTTTCCAGCGCAGGTAGTGGAAAATGCCTCGTACCCACTCATCGCAGGCATGCGCAATCCACACTCCAAGCACACCATATCCCAGATGAATACCCAGCACATATGCCAATGGAATTTTGATCCCCCACATCGAGATGATCGCCATCATCAACGGAAACTGTACATCCCCCGCTGCCCGCAAGGAGTTAATAACGACGTGATTGAACACACGGCCCGGCTCCAGCAATATACAGAACAGCAAAATCGCTGCTCCCAGTTGAATAATCGCCGGCTCATCCGTAAAGATCGCCATCACTTCATACCGGAAAAAGGATACCACCACGATCACCGCAATCGTAATGACCAGCGACCATTTCAGGCTGCGCAGTAGTTGGTGATAAGCCTTTTCCTTATCTCCTGCACCTATCAGGCGAGCAACAATAATTTCCGTCCCCTCACCCACTGCCATTCCGAACACCATAAAAAAGTACACAATCGTATTCGTATAAAAATGAGTAGCAATCGCCGTTGTCCCCATGAAGCTGACAAACCGGGTCACCATCATTTGGCTGAGCTGATAAGACAACCATTCCAGACCCGCCGGAATGCCGATTTTCAGGATGGCCACCAACTTGCTCCATTGAAGCCGTACATAATACTTGATACGGATCGGCGCACTTACACGTTTGTATAACAGAATAAAAATCCAGACACAGGCTACAACACGACTAATCACCGTTGAAATTGCTGCTCCTGCCACGCCCATTTGCGGCAGACCCAACCAGCCGTAAATCAGCAGCGCATTCCCCACAATATGCAAAATGTTCATACCAATGCCCACGATCATCGTGTCTTTGGTAAAACCATGAGAACGAATAACCGGACCTGCGGTTAGCATTAGCGCTTCCAGAAACAGCGAGCCCCCTGTCAGCATCATATAGATCTCGGCATTTTCCTTAATCGTCGGGGTAATATGGTAAAAAGACAGCAGCAAATCCCGACTCACGATAAACATCAAACTCAGCGCCAGACCAAATACCAGATTAAAGGTCAGGGCCGAGGCCGTAACACGGCTCGCATCCACATGCTTTTGTGCACCCAATAGTTGAGCGATGATGACACCGACTCCAAGACCAAGCAGATTGAACAAAATAATCGTAAATTCAATCAACTGTCTCGACACACCTACAGCCGACACAACCTCGTCCGACACATGACTCAGCATGAATGTATCCACACTGCCCATCAAAATATGAAACAGCATTTCTATAAAGATCGGCCAAGTGATTGCAAAAACTGTCATCGTTCTCACGACTTGTGCTTGCTTGGAGCCGCTTTCCTGCGAAAGTGACATACTTCTGTATTCCTCCCAGATGAGAACCCTGTATATACTCAGACATTATTATGGATACCGCTTACTCAATCATAAAAAGTCATGTGCTTTTTCTCATTTTTATAATATTCCAGGCGATCCTGCAATTGTCCTGTGTGGAATTCAAACTTATGTCCGTCCGGATCTGTAAAATAGACTGACCTTTTGTCCTGTTCATTCCGCTCTCGTCCGGGCAAAATTGTGACATTGAAAGCTCTCAGCTTGTTAAGCATATCCTCAAAATCCGCTTCCGCTACCGAAAATGCAATATGCGAATAGGAATGATGAATTTCATTTCTCGGGATATCCTCCTCCACATTGAGAGCCAGCCACATGCCCAGGCAGTCCAGATAAGCCAGCTTACGTCCTTTGACGAGCAGCTTTCCATCTAATACATTTTGATAAAAATGTACCGACTTCTCCAAATCTGACACTGAAAAGCAAATATGATTCCATCCTTGTATACTCATATTCCCTATTCCTTTCAGCAAACCCTGTTTAGCCAATAAGTCCACGCTTCTGTATATTGATCGAGATTTTCTGGATGATGCCGAATGCAGGTAGCTATTCGAAAATATAATCCCTGTAGCACCTCCGTGTTCAGCTCGTAACTCCCTGTCATTCCTGGCTCAAGCTTCTCTACCGCTGGCAAAATCGTATCGACAGTCAGCATGTCCGGTGAAGAGCAAAAGGCGTATATCAGATCATATAACGGTTCTCCTACCACCGGATCAGGATCAATAATGCCCGTTAAAGTACCATTTTCGGCAAACACGAAATTATGTATCCCACAGTCGCCATGGAGCAAATATTTAAGATTCCGTTGAGGCATTCCTGCCACAAGTGCATGAACAATCCGATGATCCTCTGGAGATAAAACGTCCTGTATGATCTTTCCGGATTCCTTCGTCCTGTGCAGCAGAAAATCTCTCCAATCCACAAACGGATGGTCTGGATAACCATAATGACGTTTCTCTCCCAAAGGCTTGTATTGTGCGATCAGCTCCGTCGCCAGATTGAGCAGAAGGTAGCTCTTGTTCCCTCCATGATAGCGGGTCAGCCCTGGCTTGAACATGTACACCAAATAACGATGCAGCGGATCAACATAAACCAGACGCGTTAATTTTTCAATCTGTGAATAGGTATGTAAAAATTCCGCTTCCGCTTCTACAATAACCGGATCATTCTGTTTGATCACATATCGTGGCTTGGCTCCGTCCATGACGGCAATCACTTCGCTTGAAGTTCCTCCAGTCAAGGGCTTAAATTCTTGCATATGACCTTCAAGTACACCTACTTCATGAAGCTCCTTTAGGATCAGTTGAACGTCCATCAAAAGCCCCCTCCATGTCTTTAATCTGCTACGCGACTGGCGCTGGAATTCATAGCTATGATTCAATCCGTTCGCCAGCCGCATCTACTTTAAAAAGAAATCTTCTCATGCTCCGCATAAATTTCAAGCGCACGCTCCATTTTATGGACATAGTCCGCATCCTGACTAGTACACAGGAACGTAATGTGTCCCTCCTGCGATTGACCTGCTTTTGCCGGAGATGCCAGCAAATTGCGATCAGACAACACCTGTTTTAGCCGTCTGACTGTTCCCTGACTTCCGTCGATTAGCTGAATATGGGAAGGAAGCAGCCCCTTCAAGATCTCTTTATAAAAAGGATAGTGGGTACATCCCAAAACGACCGTACCGTATAAGTCCAGATCGAACGCAGCCAGCTTACAGTTAAAATATTCGGCCATTTCTGTCCGGTCAAAATTTAACTGCTCACAATAATGCACCAGCTCAGGCAAAGGCAACGAATCCACACTTCCATGATCATCAACTCTGGACACCAGTGCTGCATAACCGGATTGCTTTAACGTCAACGGCGTGGCTAACACTAGCACTCTTTTACCATTCGCTCGATTCATCTCTACCGCAGGCTTCACGGCCGGCTCCATGCCAATGATCGGAATCTGGTATTCGTTTCTCAGCTCCGCAACCGCGATACTCGTGGCTGTATTGCAGGCAATGACCAGCGCTTTAACGTCCTCTTTTAAAATAGTTTGTACCGAAGCCTTGACGTATCCGCATACCTCTTGCGGTGTTTTCGTCCCGTAAGGAACATGAAGCGTATCCGCCAAGTATACAAAATTTTCGTTTGGCAGCCGTCGTAAGGCCTCAGATAATACCGTAATTCCACCCAATCCTGAATCAAAAAAACCAATCTTCAAGCTACTCACCTTTTTTCGTTCATCTGTTGTACCTATTCTGCTGACTACATGGTAATTTCATTTTTCGCCTATTGAATCCATTCTTCTAATCGGCTCATATTTAAATTTTACCGCAAAACAGATATTTTGCAAAAGAAACACATAAATTTTACAGTGTAAAAAATAAAGTAGCTTTTTAAAGTAAATTTAATATAGAAGTGTTGACAGATATTATCTTTATATTGTAATATTACGAAGTAACTTACTTACTGAACTTACTTAGGGGGAAATAAATCATGTCTAAAGTATTATTTGTCAAAGCTAATGATCGTACAGCCGAAGAATCCGCAACCGTTAAATTGTATAACGCCTTCGTGGAAAGCTACAAAGCTTCCCATCCATCTGATGAAATCACTGAACTGGATTTGTTCTCCGTCGAGCTTCCTTATTTGAACGCCAACATGATTAACGGCACGTTCAAATCCGCTAGAGGCTTGGAGTTGAACGCAGAAGAAGCTCGCTTAGCAAATATTGCTAACGGATATCTGGATCAATTCCTGGCAGCAGACAAAGTCGTATTCGCTTTCCCGCTTTGGAACATGACGATTCCAGCTGTACTGCATACGTACATTGACTACTTGAACCAAGCTGGTAAAACATTCAAATACACTGCTGAGGGCCCAGTTGGTCTCGTAACTGAAACTAAAGTAGCCCTGTTGAATGCAAGAGGCGGCGTATACTCCGAAGGCCCTGCTGCTGCTGCCGAAATGTCTTTGAACTTCATGAGCAACATCTTATCCTTCTTCGGTGTGAAAGACATCGTGAAGGTTGTACTGGAAGGACATAACCAAGCTCCAGATCAAGCACAAGCCATTGTTGAAGCTGCTGTACAAAGTGCAACAGAAGCTGCAAAATCCTTCTAAATCCATATATATGAACAAAAGAGGATATCCGCCCCTATTTGGGATGGATATCCTCTTTTTTGTTATAGCGTATGAAAAAACACGTGCTTCCCTGATATGAATCAAGTGAAAAGCACGTGTTTGTTATGCAATACCTTGTATGTTAAGGAATGAACTGCTGCACGATTTTAACGACCTTACCGTCACGCAACGTCACATGGTATGGAAATTGGCTGAGATCCAATACATCTTTTTTGGCAAAATCTTTTTCAAACTGTGCCAAAGGTATCGATTCATTCCATTTTACATCTGTATCTTCTATACGACCTGTATGATCATAAATTTGCACCTCTACCGAAGCATCTGGCGCAACCTGGTACACGTCATTTTGCACGGAATTATTCACGATATAGTAGCCATCCGGTGCTCCGTCCAACCCTGTGTTTCCTTCATGCTCCAAAAATGCCTTATCTGCTGCCGCACCTTCATACCATTCAATCGGGTCAGCCGACAAATAGATTTGTCCGTTACGAATCTCCATTTGGTTTATATAAACGGTCTCCTGATTTTCAGCAGGTGCTACTGGCGTGTAGCCTTGTGCTGTTGCCCCTGCCGTCGTAATCAGCATCATCATTAAAGCCAATACGGTCCATTTCGAAGCTAGTTTCATCATGTCTGATCTCTCCTTACCGTTAGGGTATGTACACGGTGTCTGTAAGCTTCATTACCCTTATACACTTACTATAAACGTTGTAAGGTTAAAAAGTGTATCAGATACGTAAAAAGAAGTTACGATTTTTTAAGACTTGGTCTTAAAACTTGCTTACATATCCTATTTACGCCTCACTATTTGATCAATCCGACCTGACGTGCCTGTTCTTCGGTGAGAATAAACTCTTCATTTTGCCATACCTCGTCCTCTTTGGTTACAGCGAACATTCCCATGATTTCCGTCCAGATTCCTTTGTCGGCAGCTTCCTTTTGTGTAATAATAATTTTCATATCGCTTCCTCCTCCTTGTGTAAAATGTGTGTAATTCATGGCTGTTGCTCTGTGTGGCCCACTACGCGAACAGATGGTTTCTCCCTTCTAAAACTTATGTTGATCTTACAGTACTCATCGTAAATTCGCCCAAGGGATTCTTGTCCCGCTTATAACATATGTACCCTTTTCCTGTCGAGATTATTCGTTTCTTATTTGTAACCTTAAAATTTTATACATATGATTTGTTATTTTTCATGGAGAATTCCTTTGCTTGCTCTATTCTTTCGTTAGAGTCTCCCCTAGTCTAATTAAAATAAGAAAGGGACCCACATAAGTGAGTCCTAAACTATCAAGCTTCTATTTATCAATTAAGTTTACGTAATGATTAAGTATAGCAAAAGCAGGCATCCTAACAGCACTCCTTAACACTTGAGCAACTGCTTTCTTGCCCACTTCGTCATCATTTAAGCCTAAAGCTCCGATGACTTGACTAGAGAACTCCTGAAAGCTTAAAACAGTGGGATTCCCCCCCTCTTTTTGTTTTAAAAGAATCCTGGTGTTTTCTTTTAAAACAGAGTTTAAATTGTTGTACTGTTCACGGTTGAGCCCTTTAGAAATCACCCAATCCCATATTACATTTTCTTCGGGATTTACAGCAATCTGTCTCAACAAATCCACATACAGTTCAAGGCGATCGACCTTTTCCTGAAGGGTTTCACTCATGATATCGACCACCTTCTCTGTTTATTTTATAAGAATACAAAAACCAGAATATTAGCCACTGTATTTGCTACAGAGCTACTTACCCAAGGTACTTGCATTAGCGCTTGTACAATTACGTCTTTAACCGTGTCCTCCACAGCGTCACCTAACGAAGATAAAAATCTAAGCTCATTTACAACATGGTGACGACCTTCTAGTAGGGCATCCTTTGCTTTCTGACTAGGTATATAGTCAATTATATTATCTATATAGCTAGAATCAAGTTTATCTGCTAATGCTTCAATAGCCTTAGCTGCTATCTTCGCTTTTGCCTGCGGCTCTACAACTTGTTCCCCTGTTTGAGTAGGTTCGACAACACTTATGGAAGCTTCTACAGGAGAAGCTAAAGCCGAGATAGGTGCAACTACGAATGAAGATAAAAGTATTGCAGATAAAGCACAAGTCAAAAGATTTTTTCTCATAGTCCAGTAGCCTCCTAGAATAATTAATGAGTATATTGAATGCTGGCCAGCAGTTCAACCTAAACAATTTATTCTGAAGTTCTAAGGGTGTATTTGAGCGATCTAAGGATGTATGTAAGATTTTCATGATGATTATACTAGGTTTTTCTGCGCTTTTCAACATAATTCAACAAATTATGTTTATATATTACAATATATCCATATTGTTATATATTCATATGAAATAGAAAATGATTTCTATAAAAATAGCCAGCTATAAAAAGAAAAACGGGCCGCAGGTTTAACCTACAGACCGTAATTCTCAAGAATTTTCTATGAACAGTTGCCCAGAAGCACAAAAGCAGCGGAGAGGATGGAATCGTTCTGAAGAAGCGCAGCGTTCGCCTTTGTCCCCGGATTTCTACCCTTGAACATATAATCAGGAAATCCGGGGGCAACAGCGATCGGAAGAATGATCCGTCCTCGTAGCGGCCATTAACCGCATACCGTTACTCAGTCATCCAGCATCTTAATAGGACGTAACGCCCTTATTATACAGAAAAGTAAAAAGGTTGCACGCATACCGGCTTGGACACAGTTACTTGTTGTCCCGTGTAGGTCAGTCGTCCACTAGCCTTGTCCACTTTAAATGTAACGATGTTATTCGTATCGCGGTTTGCCACGAGCAGGTGCTCACCGTTTGGAGTCAGAGCAAAATGGCGCGGATGCTCGCCTTCAGCAGATACATGCTCTACCAGGCTCAGCTTGCCTGTTGCAGCGTCTACAGCGAACACTACGATGCTGTCATGCCCACGGTTAGAACCGTACACATAAGCACCATCCTCCGAAATAGCAATCTCAGCGGTTGTATTTTCGCCCGTAAAATCAGACGGCAATGTAGGCACGCTCTCAAGCTCAGTAAGCTTGCCTGCTTCTGCGTCATACGCAAAAGAAGTAATGGAAGAATCCACCTCATTAATGACAAAAGCAAACTTACCGTTCGGGTGGAACGTCAAGTGACGTGGACCTGCACCTGCATGGGTTTTCGTTTCGCCATGAAGCACCAGTTGTCCTTTGCTGTCATCAATAGTATAGACACGGATCAGATCCAGACCGAGATCCTGTACGAACAGGAAACGCCCGTCAGGGCTAAAGAAACTGGAGTGTGGATGCGGACGATCCTGACGCTCAGGATGCGCTCCCTTGCCCTCATGCTGTTTAACATCCAGCAACTCGCCGATACGACCATCCTCGGTTAGAGACACCAGTCCCACCATACCTCCGTGGTAGCTGACTACGATCAGGTAGCGATCGGATGGATCACGCTGAATGTGACAGGTTGTTGCGCCAACGTTTTCCGCCCGGTTAAGCAAAGTAAATGTCCCTTTGACCGGATCAATTTCAAAAGCAGCAGCTTCGCCCACCTTCGCTCCAGTAGCAGAAGTCGTTTCCCCAATGGAATACAGCTTCCGGTTCTTCACGTCTACGTTCAGGAAGGTTGGATTTTTCAATCCGGAGAACTCATCCTGTAATGTAAGAACCCCTGTTTCTTCATTAAAAGTGTACGCATAAACTCCGCTGCCTTCCAATTCGGCGTAAGAGCCTGCGAATACGAGCAATTTTTGTTGTGCTGTCATGGTTGTGTCCTCCTCGAATTAGAAAAATAATGGGCAATTGGAATGATTGCTCCTGGTTCAAATAGCGCTAAGAGGCGCGTTGCACGACGGGCTCTGTAGACAAAGCCACATTTCCCGCTACGGCACGCGAGATCATGCAAGAGCTCTCTGCCTGCTCTGCCAGCCGCAAGGCCTGTTCGATCTGCGATTCTGTCGCATCGGCGGCCAAATGAACTCGCGGACGATGTATAATTTTACGATATGTAAAAATATTGTTCGTTACATCGACAATGCCTTCGGATTCCAGCGCCAGTGAAGCCACCGGAAGACCAGCGCGCTCCATCATCGCCGCCAATGTAATCAAATAGCAGGTCGCGGCAGCGCCTAGCAGCATTTCATCCGGATTGGTGCCCACACCGGGACCACCCATCTCCGCCGGGATCGAAATCGCTGTCCGCAGCTGTCCGGCCTCAATATGACCGTCGCTGTTGCGCCCCCCGTTCCAGTCTGCCTTGAGCAGAAAGGTATGCTCCATTTCAGGTCACTCCTCTCTCTTGTATTATGAATCTTTACACAGGTGAATGTAAAGGTTAGTCGATCTCCCGATTTTTCGTTTCGGTACCCAGCAACCATACCGCCGCCGCTCCAATCAGGATCGCTACGAAGAAAATCACAAAGATAGATTGTATCGCCATGCCCTGTCCGACCAGCATTCCGACCAGAAAAGGCCCGATTACGCCACCAATACGGCCAAACGCAGCCGCCATACCCACTCCGGTAGAACGGACGGATGTCGGGTACAATTCCGGGGTATAGGCATACATGGCTCCCCACGCGCCGAGATTGAAAAAGGACAAGCAGATACCAGCAGCCAGCAGCATTCCTGCCGTTTCCGAGGTACCGAACCAAATAGCGGACACCGCCGTTAGCAGTAAATAGACGATCAGCACGAATTTGCGGCCCAGCTTTTCAATCAGATATGCGGCAGTAAAATAACCTGGCAATTGTGCCAGCGTCATGATCAGGACATACTCAAAGCTTTTAACCAGCTCAAAACCCTTCATAAACATAATGCTTGGCAGCCACAGAAACATTCCGTAATAGGAAAATACAACCGTAAACCATAAAATCCACAGCATTAACGTGGACTTGCGGTTCGACCCTGACCAAATGGAAGCCAGTCTTGCACGCAGTGGAAGCTTGACACTCTGCTGCTTGTATCGCGGTGAATCCTCTACCGCTTTGCGTAAATAAAGAGCGTACAGGGCTGGTACTGCGCCGAGAATAAAGGCCATCTGCCAGCCGTACTTTGGAATAACAAAATAGGCAATAAGCGCAGAAAGAATCCATCCCGCCGCCCAGAAGCTTTCCAACAGAACGACCGCTTTTCCCCGTTCCTGAACCGGCACCGATTCCGACACCAGCGTCGAAGCCACAGGCAGTTCCCCTCCCAAGCCTACGCCTGCAATAAAACGCAACACCAGTAGTACACCAAGCCCGGTCGCCAAAGCCGACAAACCACTTGCAACGGAAAAGATCAACAGCGTCCACACTAATATCGCACGCCTGCCATAGCGATCAGCCAAAATCCCCGCTAAAGCGGCCCCAAACACCATCCCTATTGAATTCATCGCAGTCAGCAGACCAATCTGCTCTGAACCCAAATGCCACTCCTTAGCCAGCGCTGCGGCTATGAACGAAAGCAGCCCCACGTCCATGGCATCAAACAGCCAACTGAGTCCTGCGCTAAACAGCAGCTTTCGCTTTTTGGATGGTGGTAATGAAGTCAATTCACTCATGATTCGCTCTCCCTTAAAAATGCATCATATATAGCCGTATATTCAGGTGTCTTGTCACCTGTAGCTTAGCATCTATTGTACCGCAAGCTCCCTTCATCTGCGAGCATTTTAAAGTAAAAAAATCTCTTGTTGCCGCTCTTGAAAGGAAAACGAAAAAAAGCGGAAGATTGCCTAGGGCAATTCTCCCGCCTTCTGGAACCTGCCACTTACCGGTTTTGGACCAGGCCGATGATCGTCACCATGAGCACCAGCAGTTGGATGAGTGTATCGTTGCTCATTCCAATCGCCTCCATCCCATATGAGATACTCCTTCGGCCGTTTCCCCTCTCCCCGGATCATGACGCTTGTTCCCCAATACATACCTATGCAGGCGGCGGGAAGCTTATGATCTTTAGTGAATGAAAATTCTCCATATTCATTTAAGGCTTGATCCAGGACCATTGCAAATCCATTTCCTGAATGCATTCGCGGTTATCGTGTTCATCATTGGCGACCAGCGGGGTCACCGGATAGATGCTCATATCGCCCTGTTCATACGTGCACAGCAACGGTAGCAACTCATCGATGTTCTTAATGGACGGGTCCAGCCATGAATCCATATTCGAGGATTCCAAAATGGCGGGCATACGGCTGTCAAATTCACGAATATCCGAATTGGCCTGCACCGTCATCATCGTACAGGTACGTAGCGGCTCCTTACGGCTATCCTGCCATACCTCATACAAACCCGCGACCGCAAACATTTTCTGTCCCGGCAGCACCACCCGCACTGCGCACATACGTTTACCGAGCTTTCGCCAATAATAAAAACCGTTGCAAGGAATGACACAGCGCCGGGTTTCGGCCATTTTGCGATAGCTCGGATTTACTCGGACCGTATTCAAATCAGCATTGACGCAATCCTTGCCCCAGTAGGGGATAAATCCCCAGCGAAATTCATCTAGCACCCGTTCCCCCTCCTGATGCAGCACGATGGGAACATGCTGGGTAGGGCTCATATTGTAACGCGTTTTATAATAATACATCACCCGTTGTATGCCAAAATGATCCCTTACCTCGTCCAAATCAGCCGATAACGAAAACCTTCTGCACATATGCTATTCATCCTTCCGCCTTCTTTTTCATCTATTGTGCGGTTATACAAGGAAAAATATGCATAAAGCAAAAAAGCGCATGGCAAGAACATATAGCAATATCCCCGCAATTTTGAAGCTGCGGGGATCGATGCTAAGTTATATCTATTTCTTTTCTACTGCATGACCGCCAAATTCATTGCGCAGCGCGGCAACGACTTTCCCGTTGAACGTATCTGCATCCAGAGAACGGTAACGCATTAGCAGGGACAACGCAATAACCGGAGTAGCCGCCTGAATGTCCAATGCCTCCTCAACCGTCCATTTACCTTCGCCGGAAGAGTGCATAACCCCGCGGATTTCATCCAGATTTGCATCCTTGGAAAATGCACGTTCGGTCAAGCCCATCAACCAAGAGCGAATAACCGAACCGTTGTTCCAAACACGTGCCACTTGCTCATAATCGAAGTCAAAGCTGCTTTTCTCCAGCACTTCAAAGCCTTCACCAATGGAGGCCATCATGCCATATTCCACACCGTTGTGAACCATTTTGAGAAAATGTCCGCTACCGGATTTACCTGCATAGAGATAACCATTTTCCACCGCTGTATCGCGGAAAATAGGCTCAACAAACGCCCATGCTTCCGGGTCGCCGCCGATCATGTAACAAGCGCCACTACGGGCACCTTCCATACCTCCGGAGGTTCCGGCATCCATGAAGCTGATGCCGTATTCCTTCAGACGAGCATGACGGGCAATCGACTCTTTGTAATGAGAGTTACCACCTTCAATAATAATGTCCCCTTTGGACAAAATCGGTTGAAGCTGATCCAGTACGGAATCAACAATTTGATGGGGAACCATAATCCACAGTACTCTCGGGGATTGGGTTGCCTGCACAAGTTCTTCCAGTGTGGAAGCACCTGTAGCACCGTAATCCTTCATTTCTTGAATCGCCGCTGCATTGACGTCGTAAGCGACAACTTCATGCTTGTGATCGATCAAGTTTTTTCCGAGATTCAAGCCCATTTTTCCCAAACCGATTAATCCAACTTGCATTGTAAAGGCCTCCTGCCGTAGCAAAAATATATTCTCAACGTAGTGGTGTGTACATGTTTACGAACGAACAACCGCTTTTTCAGAACGTTCTGACTTTTGATCCAGCCACCATGTAAAGCCCTGTTCCTCCAACAATTGGTCAGAAGCCTCTGGACCGTAGGAGCCTGCCGCATACGTATGAAGCGGAACTTCGCCGCGAGCAAAAGCTTCCAGCACTGGCTGTACCCACATCCATGAAAGCTCAACTTCATTCCAGTGAGCGAAATAGGTGGAGTCGCCGCGCAGCGCATCAAAGATGAGGCGCTCATAAGCTTCCGGTACATCCTTGGCCTCTGATGTGTAATTCATCAGCACCGTCTCCAGTTGACCGTTATTCAGTGGGTCCTTACTGTTCAGACGCAGTGTTACTTTTTCATCCGGATTCACATGAATCGTAAGCAAGTTCGGCTCGGAAGGCTGTCCTTGAGCCGCATACGGGTCTGTGCTATCCTTTTTAAATTCCACGACGATACGTGTAGATTTTTCCTTCATGCGTTTGCCTGTGCGAATATAGAACGGCACACCTGACCATTGCTCATTGTCAATCCACAGACGAGCTGAAATGAAAGTATCATTTTGTGAGTCCGGTCCAATGTCCGGCTCTTCTTTATAGGAAGGGACTGCTTTTCCGTTAATCTCACCATTCGTGTATTGGCCTCTCACCACGCTGGAAGCAATATCGGAAGGATCAAGCGCACGCAACGCCTCCATAACCTTGCTTTTTTCGTCACGCACCTGATCTGCCGTTACATGTCCCGGCTTATTCATAGCCGCCATCATCAGCACTTGCAGCATGTGATTCTGCACCATGTCCCGAATAGCTCCGGAGTGATCATAATATCCTGCGCGTTCCTCGACGCCTACAGTTTCGGAAGCGGTAATTTGAACATTGGCAATGAATTGATTGTTCCACACACCCTGAAGCAATGGATTAGCAAATTTCAAGGCTTCAAGGTTTTGCACCATCGGCTTACCCAGGTAATGGTCAATACGATAAATTTCATCCTCGGCAAACGTTCTGCTTAAGCGATCATTCAGCTCACGTGCCGATTCCAGATCATGTCCGAATGGTTTTTCGATAATAAGCCGTTTCCAGCCCTTCGTTTCAGCCAAACCGCTTTCCCGAATGTTGAGGGCAATCACATCAAAAAATTCCGGTGCCACCGATAAGTAAAACATGCGGTTCCCCGGAATTCCCAAGTCATTTTCACGTTGCTCAGCAAGCTGTAACAGCTTTTTATAATCTTCAGGGTGATTGACGTTCAATGCACTGTAGCGGAAAGCGCTCAAGAACTGATCCATCTGTGCACGGTCATTATTCACGTGTCTGGAAAAATCCTTAATGGATTGTTCTACGTTACTTTGAAACTGTTCGTCAGCCACTTCACGACGCCCCATACCAATTACAGAAAAGGAAGCCGGAATTTTACCTTCTACAAACAAATTATACAAGGCAGGGTAGATTTTACGTTTAGCCAAATCCCCTGTCGCTCCAAATAAGACAAAAGTCATTGAATCCATGAATTATTCCTTCTTCCCATTATAAAAGATGAGGTTATTAAAAGTTACCTGAGGAATTAACGTAACCTATAATACACCCAAAATAAGGGGCAAGTCAATCAAATTTTAGCAAAATCGTGAACATTCGATATTTCCTGTAATGATAACGTTTTCTGTGGTATGATTGACGCAAGGAATGAGGAAAAACTGTTAAAAATGTCACAGTTGACACAAACCAAGATAGTTACTATTGGTATACAGAGTTACTTTTAGTATACTGTTTAAAACAACCAATGAAATTGAGGGGATTCCGATGAGCGACGACAGGCAGCCTAAGCTTTTGTGCGGCAAGGTGGAACAGTCCTTTCAGATCATCAGCAAAAAATGGACCGCTCTCATCATTCATACTTTGATGGAACATCCCAAACGATTCAGTGAAATTCATGTTTCCATACCTGATCTTAGCAAACGTATGCTGAACGAACGCATTAAGGAGCTGGAGCATAGCGGCCTGATCCTTCGCAATGTCATTACAGAGCGGCCTGTGCGTACCGAGTATTCGCTGACACGCAAGGGTAAAGAGCTCGGTGATGCATTGAATGGCGTAGAGAGCTGGGCCGAAAGATGGCTCTAACCGCTAACAGGAGATCGTCATACACGGTCTCCTGTTATTGTGTTACCCTTTAGGAATCGTAATACAGGCTATAATGTGAAAATAATGGTACGCCTACCGGCAGATCATGATTTCGGAGCGAACCAAGAAAGGATGAGACCGATGGCATTTGGCATTACCCGGCAGGAGCTTTCAGCCTGGAAAAGAGAGGTCAGTCGCGGTGAAATTGCTTTTCTGACGCATTACTGGCTGGATGATCGCTTTCCAGGTATTACAACCGTAACCAAGGTGGGGTGTTCCAATTTGGAAAAGCTGCGTTTATGGTGCAGCAATAATGGATTGAACCCCCAATATATTCACCAGCGTCAGCCCTATCCCCATTTTGACCTGATCGGCAACAAACAAACGGAAATTTTGCGCAAGTACGGCATGAGCGAGCAATTTGAACGCTTCGGCCTTCATCTTCACACGGGCACACGTCCACCATTTTAAACCGCAGCTCCTAGAGCTGCGGTACTTTTGTTTTCATACCGGATAATACTTTGTGTATCCAAATCGCTGACATCGATCCTTCTCCCATCGCGACAGTCGCTTGCTCGGCATGGGCCCCCAAATCTCCGGCTACCCATACATTTTCTACATTTGTCATTTTGCTGCGGGGGTGAGTTTCAATATGCTTGTTATCCAGCAAATGCACGCCCAACTGCTCCGCCAGCTCTGAATGGACATGGTTGCCTCCAAAGGCCACAAAGCCCCGCTCCGCCACAACAACCTCTCCATTAGCCAATCGGACTCCTTCAAAATGTCCCGGTTCCGCGGTCAGGATTCTGGAAATGGATTCTTCCCTGTATCCAATTCCTTTCTCGCACAGCTTCACCATCAGCTCGTCCGGCACCTCTGAACGCTCATGGTTCACATAAACCAGGTGGTCAGTACGCGCTGATAATATCAGAGCCATAGAAGCTCCGGCTTTTCCCGCCCCCATCACGACCGTACTGCGATCCTGAATCTCGTATCCGTCACAGTCCGGGCAGATATACACGCTATTGCCCAAGCAGGCCAGAAGCCCGTCCAGCTTTGGTAAGCGATCGGTCAGCCCCGTTGCCAGCAGCAGCGTCTTTGAGGAATACACCTTCCCCTCTTCCACTTGAATGTCAAAAAGCTCATCTTTTTTGGTGGCTTTTACCGCCTTACCTTGAACAAATTCAGTGCCTAGCTTCGTGGCCTCACTACGTCCAAGCCGTCGCAGCTCTTCACCTGAAATCCCGTCAGGAAAGCCCAAAATATTATGATACTGATGGCACAACGTGGATCGACCATAGCCCGAATCTATCACCAGAACCCGATGGCTACTGTATCTTCCCAATTGAATAGCTGCTTGCAGCCCGGCAATCCCTCCGCCAATAATAATGCAATCGAATGTCATATGTTTTATCCTCCCTCATCCATACTTACCCATCCCAAACAAGCGCGTAAAGCAGCAATAACACCTATGTAACCCTCTCATGCAAATCTAAACGTAGCATCACCCGCTTACGCCTGAATTAACCCCTGAACCATCCCGTTCACAAAAAAGAAAAAAGCATATCCAGAAGCTCACACCTTAAAAATGGAATGAAAAAACACTGTGGATATCCACAGTGCTCTGTTCAGGCCAAACCTGAATCGTCGTTGCATTGTCTGGCTTATTTAAAAGTTTTTACGCGTTCTTCAACAGGTTGGAATTCTTTTTCACCTGGTTGGAATGTCGGTTTACCGAATGGCAATTCAGCAATCAGTTTCCAATGCTCAGGAATGTTCCATTCATTTTTCACTTTTTCGTCGATCAAAGGATTGTAATGCTGAAGGGATGCGCCCAGTCCTTCTTGCTCCAAAGCTGTCCATACAACCAATTGCAGCATTCCGTTGGATTGGTTAGACCAGATTGGGAAGTTGTCCGCATAAGCTTCAAATTGTTGTTGCAATCCAGCCACTACATTGTTGTCTTCAAAGAACAATACAGTACCGTAGCCGCTACGGAAGCCGTTCATTTTCTCAGCAGTAGATTTAAATTGCTCTTCATTGCCTACAACTTCGCGCAAAATATCTTCTGTAATATTCCACAGTTTGTCGTGATGCTCTCCGAGCAGTACAACTGCACGTGAAGTTTGAGAGTTGAAAGAGGTAGGTGTATATTTAACAGCTTCCTCTACAATCTCTTGAATCCGTTGGTCGGAAATTACTTGTTCTTTGCTAATACCGTAATAGGAGCGTCTTTCTTTCAGAGCTGTGAAGAAATCTTTAGCCATTTTTGTTACCTCCTGAGAAAAATTAATTACTTTTCGTAACTAAATATATATTGTATTTGTCTTAAAGTCAAGAGATTTATTTTTAAATATTACCAGTTCCTTGATTCATGATGGGCCGCCATTGTATTTTTTCTCACTGGAAGAGGTATGCTTAGTGACATCCTTATCTTTTTCCTCCTGACGTTCCATCTTCAAATCCTCTACGGGAATGGCGTCTACCGTCTGTTCACTTTCAAATCGGTCGAACAAGCTCTCCTGCTCCGTCGGATACTGCTCAGCGTGATCCCGATTTACGGGTTGTTCCTGATCGTCATGCGCCGTTTGTCCTTTTCCCGCTTGTCCCTTCTTCTCATCCTGATGGTGCAGGTCATCGTCAAATGAGGTCATTTCGCTTCCCTCCCTGTCGGATTGGTGTCCACAGTATATTTTTACCTTTCAGGTCAGGGATTAAACGCAAAAAAAAAAGAAAATCTCCGCAAAGATTTTCTCTACTCACGTCTTGTTTATAGTTTGTTGTTGAATTATTATGAACTGGATTCCCCTGTACACTCATGAAAAAGATGTGGTTTCAGCTTCTCTCCTGCAACAAGCTTCTGCACTAGTTCTGTGCCCGCAGCAGGTGTCATCTGACCATACCAGTCCCCTTGAGGGTATACGATAACAACCGCAGCATCGTGACAACGGCCATTACAACGAGTTCTGGTCGTATGAATATAAGCTTCTGCGTTTTGTTCACGGATTTCATCCCGAATTGCTTGTGTAACTTCTTCACCTTCATGCCGCATACACGTGCCTCCATTACAGATCAACACATGATGCTTCATCGGTTCCAATTCAAAAATAGCCATAGCTTCCCCTTTAATCAACGGTTGTTGGTTTATTCATGCTTATCTGGATAAAGAACAAGCTGTGCTTCCATCTGCCCGGCTTCAATCGTCAGCACGATAAATGAATATTCGTCCTCGCCGCGCTTGTCTGTCGGAGATCCGGGATTGAGGACAAGCAGGTCGTCCAACTTTTTGACAACCGGAATATGCGAATGTCCGTAAATCAGGCAATCCAGCATTTCTCCCTTAAACGTATTCAGCGCGATATTCTCTGTCGAGCCGCGCCAGCCGTGACCGTGGACCATGCCGATCCGTTTGCCCTCGACTTCAACGATTCTTTGATAGCCCAGACGCTCTACGATGTCTACTCCATCATTGTTTCCGGCAATCCCTTGCACAGGTGCAAATTCGGACAGCCTTTCATACACGAACCAGTCCGTCCAGTCTCCGGCATGGAGAATGAGGTCACTGCCTTTGAGCTCCTGTACAAGCCGACCAGGAAGCGCTTTGCCTCGGTGCGGCATATGAGTATCTGAAAGTACGATGATTTTCATTGCAATTCTCCTTACCGGCGTCTTTACACGGATGAACTCTGCTGCCCAACCCGCTGCTGAAGCGCCTGCTCCAGATCCCGCAGCGTTACTGTCTCGAAAAACGCCTGTATTTTCTGCTCTGCCAAGGTATATAATCCGTCCAGCAAAGCGTCGATGTTCTTGCCTACCTCGCAATTATGATTGCTGTCACTATGGATAGCGAACAGCGGGCCGTCGTCTTTGGTCGCTTCATATATCATTTTAAGATTAATATTGGAACTGGACATGCTCAGACGAAAGCCGCGTGCTCCTGGTGAGGAATCAACCAAACCAGCTTGCTTGAGTCTGCTCATGATTCTTCTCACAACCACCGGATTCGTATTGATACTGGAAGCGACAAGTGTCGAAGTCATCCGCTCCGGCGCTCCTTCAGCCAGAAAAAGCAGACAATGGATACTAACGGAAAAATGGGTACTCATGTTAACCACCTTTATATGTGTGCCTCATTAAATGTTTGTGTACATATGCATAGTCCCATCATACCACAATGAGAGGCACCGACACAGCGCTTACTGCACCTTACTCCGGAAAATAGTCATTTTCAGGGCGTACTCGCACCTTTAGCTGGCGGACGCTATACTCCAGTTGCTTAACGATGTCCTCCAGTTGGCGTCGGTCAAGTGCGTTATAATCGGCGGCAGGCTTGGGTGCGTTTTTCAAATCACGTATGGTTGCCTGCTGCTCCTGCCACTTGTCCATCAGGTCGGCTATATTCGCATAGAATCGTTCATAATCCTTTATCACTTCATCCAGAAAGGCGTCCACCTCGTCCGGATCATAGCCACGCATTTTATTTTTAAACTGTTTTTCATGAATGGAGAGCGCGTCCAGTTGAATCCCCAGTTGCTTAAACAACTGCTTTTGCTTATCCAGACGACGCTTCATATGTTCATCCATCGGTTATTCCCTCCTTAACACACTATTCTTTTTATATCACATTCTAGGCTGGGAATAAAAGTCTCTGCTGATTGCCTCCCCCGATGAACGGGTATAAAAGAGCATACGCACAGTATGTAAAGATTCATTCAGACCACGAAGGGGAGATATGATCATGAGCCAATTGAGCGATTCACAGCTTGCTGAGCTGAAGCATATGTTGCTGGAGCAGAAAAAGGATTTGGAAAGACATTTTAAACAAAACGATCAGGAAAACTCCTTGTTGGGAGAAACGCTGACGGATTCCATCGGGGAGCTATCTTCGTATGATAACCATCCGGCAGATGTAGGGACAGAAACCTTTGAACGGTCCCGTGATCTGGCCATTAACGATTCGCTGGAAAGCGAGCTGGATCAGGTCAATGCCGCCCTTCAACGGATGAAGGACGGGACATACGGCATATGTGTGAAAAGCGGCGAAGAAATTCCTTTTGAACGCCTTCAGGCGATTCCGCACACGGCCTATACGGTCGAGCATACTCCCAATCGCGAGTTATCTAATGACCGCCCTGTTGAGGAGCAGGTCATGACTTCCCCGCCCAAGGGTGCTGGTGAGGTTCGCCAGCGGAATGCAGGACGGTTTGACGATGCGGGCGCGTGGGACGCGGTGGAAGAATACGGTACGTCCAACTCGCCTGCCACAGCCGCCAAACGCGATGTTGCTGACTACGATGAAAATATGTAATCGTTGAAGACTTCACGCTTCTCTGTATGTCTATGTATTCATTTCATCTAAAAAAGCAGCTTGTCCCTGTGACAGGCTGCTTTTTTTATGCTTTCCGAGAACACGCTTATCCGGTTTATCCGATTTCTACCCGTTTCCGGCTGCGTGCTGACTCGATACAAGCGTCGATCACCTTCATATTGCTTACCGCATCTTCGGGTTCATACGGCAACGGAGCACCATCAAGCACCGCTTTGGCAAAAGCATCCGCTTGCAGCTCAAAGGAATTGAAGCCTTTAAGTCGTTCCTCCCGTGTAACCGAACCGACATGAACGAAAATTTGTGGTACGACAGACGATCTTTCCCAGCCAAACATTTTGGGCATCGCAATCGTGCCTTTACTACCCAGTACCTCCATATTGGAACGGTTCGCTGCCCACATGCCGCAATCGAAGGTGAGGTTCACCCCGCCAGGAAACTCCAGCAAGCCGGATGCCATCATATCAACGTTGTCGTGCTCGGGCGAATACAAGGCATGCACCGTCACAGCCTCAGGCTCCCGATCCAAATACATGCGGGCTGCCGAAATCGGGTATACGCCCACATCGTATAAGGAGCCGCCGCCCATGCTTTTATTGAAACGCACATTATCTGCCTGATCGGTATTGTTGAATGTAAATGTGCAATGCATGCCGCGAATGTCACCGATTTCTCCGCTATTGATAATTTCCTTAATACGCCGATGTTTTGGATGATAGCGATACATGAAGGCTTCTGCGAAGATGACTCCTGCGCTTTTACATGCTTCAATCATGCGACTTGTCCCGGCTGAGCTAAGAGAGGATGGTTTTTCGCACAAAACGTGCTTCCCCGCTTCCGCGGCCCGGATCGTCCACTCTTCATGCAGATGGTTCGGCAACGGGATGTACACCGCCCCGATTTCGGGATCAGCCAACAATTCCTCGTAGCTTCCATAGCTTTTCGGAATATCGAACTCCTGGGCGGCCTCAGCGGCTTTATCCGCATTGCGACTAGCAATTCCAAGTACTTCTCCGCGCTCGGATTGCTGAATCGCCGGAATTACAGCAATTTTGGCAATCTCGGCAGTGCCTAAAATTCCCCATTTCAGCTTTCTACCCATCATTCTCATCCTTTCGTGGTCAGGAATAGTTGTCTTGCTCCGCTTTGTGCAGCATACCTAAGCAACGGTCCAAATCGGTTTTGACCTGCTTCTTGTATAGTCGCGCTTTCTCCTCCCCATCATCTGTAAAATGATAGAGTACAATTTCCTGAAAATCTACGCGGGGATCTGTTCCTTTTAACCGTTTGGTACGGTAAAAAACGCCCTCCTGCACCAGCTCGTGCAGCGCCCGATAGACCTCACTCTGAGGCGGAACATATCCAAAACCACTAAACTCATCCTTCATCGATTCGAGCATCTGATATCCATAACCACGATGCTTCTCCACCATTGTGATCAGATAAATTTTGATAAAAGCCCGCTGGGATATCATAAACGCCATTTCACGGCCTCCTCTCCATACCATAGTCTTATATCTTACCTTCCATTATAAACCACTCAGCGCCCATACACTAATGATAGGTGGGATTTTCAATCTCTCCCTTGTGACCTGTTTGAAGTTAGGTGGAGATATAAAATGAAGCGTTGTGAGATAGTCGGCGAAGTGGTGGTCTGTAGTTTTTCTTTTACTATTATGAATTTTTCATATACTGAAATAATATAATAAAGACTAAAAAAATAGAGTTACAGATTACGAAGACTTTCTTAATTTCTTTAAGGCCGCCGTATCGTTACTTGTCAAAACGGGAATACATTCTGTTATTTTTTGGATATCCCAATTCCACCATTCTAGTGTTTTGAGTAGTTCAATAGTTTCCTCGTCAAACCGATAACGAATTAATTGGGCTGGATTTCCCCCTACAATAGAATAAGGCAAGACATCTTTAGTCACCACGGCATTTGACGCAATGATCGCTCCATCTCCTATATGAACTCCAGGCATAATGGTAGCATTGTAACCTATCCAAACATCGTTCCCAACCACGGTATCCCCTTTGAAACCTCCACTTAAATTGGGTAAACCAACTGCCCACTCTCCACCAAACGCCCCAAAAGGAAAAGTGGTAAACGCATTTGTATTGTGATTTGCGCCATTCATAATAAATTTGGTCTGGGTTGCAATTGCGCAAAACTTACCGATCTTTAGTTTGTCCCCTATAAAATCAAAATGGTAAAGGACGTTTTTTTCAAAATCCAGAGGATGATGTTGGTCGTCATAATAGGTATAATCCCCAATTTCGATATGTGGATTAACCACTACATTTTTCAAAAAACACAGACTTCTAATATTTTTCATCGGGAAAACGCTTCCTGGATCTGGACCACTCATTTAGCAACACCCCTATAATGTTATAGATTCACCTTAAATGAAAAGGCACGTCCAAGTCTAACAGTATGCATACCATTAAACAAATGGAGAAAATAAAAGTATCCCTCGGCCTTGTTACATGGGCTTCGGGATACTTTTTGTGAAAATATGTGATTGGGACTACCAAATCAGGCTTGCTTTTGCAAGGCTGGCGGGCCTTCGGCCGGGCGGGGACGAACTCGAAGCCCGACTATCCATTTTCCCAGAGGCAAACGAGCCAGCAGCCATGTGCCGGCAACGGAAAAGGCCATACAGAGAACGAACGAAGCCAGCGTACGAAGAACGTGGCTCCAGTCTGCAAACAATGTCTCGTCAAAATAGTACGTCACACGCAGCATAAAGGCGTGCATCAGATACGCTCCATAGGACAAGGTTCCGATGGCAGTCAGCAACCCCGCCGCACGTCCGCCCTTATGAGCAATCCACGTCGCTACACGATAAGCCACAAAAATAGACGTGACACAATATACAGCCATGACTGGACGCAGCAGAGACAAATAGTTAAAGGAAAAAACCGTGCCTCTCGGCGTCTGAAACAGACCAATCATCTCATACAGCAAGTAGCCTGTAATCACAATAAATAGCGGCCAATATACGATCTGCGCCTTGGTTACCCAAGCATTCCAGCGCTTGACGTTCATCCCGGCTGCTGCCCCTAACACAAAATAAAAGAAAAAATAAATCACATTCCGATCAGCGTAAATGGTGAACCAGGAAGTAACCACCGGAAGCTGGAGCCCATCCATCAATCGGTACATCGGCCCCACCGCGAACATGAGCATGATGTACACCACGCCGACTCCAGCCAATGCAGCGGGTCGCCATGTTGACGGTAGTAACGCTGACAAACGGCGGACAGCATAACGAAACACTGGGAATAGCACATAACACTGGATAATCATCACGATATACCACAGATGATAGCTGCTTTTCCCATTTAAAAGCTTCTGGAAAAAATCTAGCGGGTGAAGATGCCCTCCACTTTGGACTAGCTGATTTCCCAATTCGTATAAAAGAGACCATATGATATAAGGAACAATGATATCCATGAACCTTTTACGTAAAAACGTTCCGTACTTTAAAGCTCCATCATAATTGTAAAATAACACCATCCCGGTGATAAACACAAACACGGGAACTGCAAATTTGGAACACAGCAGTAAAAGTGTCATTAAAACTCCGTCCTGGATGCGCGCCCCCTGCGCAACCGCATAATGTGCGACGGAATGCTGAAGAACAACGGCGGCAAACGCCAGCCCTCTCAGCAAAGCGACTTCGGAAATTCTCTCTTTTTGACTCATGTCACTCTCCTGTTATGTCTAGAAATATATAAGTCTATTATAACGACAATTCTGTAAAAATATATAGAAGGATAAACGTGCCAGTGGCAAGCAAAGCTTCAATGTTCTCTAGTTTATTTAACGAGTGTACATATTGAAAAGCAGCAGCCTTCCCTTTCGGGGAGACTGCTGCTGTAAGCGTAAGCTATAAAGTTACAGGTTCCTTCTGGTATCTGTGTACGCATCTGTCCGGATATCCGCTACCGTATCATCATACGTTCTGTAACGATCCGCATTCAGAGAACGGTTGGTGCGGAAAATATCATATACATCCCTGTGATGATCAGCGGAATCCACCAGCACTAAAATCTTGCCCTGATCGACGTAGGTCTCGTATTGACGCGCATCATCTTCCGGAATGCCCAGCCCGACCAGTCCACCGACCAAGCCACCTGCTCCCGCTCCAACAGCCGCTCCAGTAAGGGTAGCCGCGATAGGTCCAGCCACGAGAATAGGTCCGATGCCCGGAATAGCCAAAGCCCCGATGCCTGCCAGCAAGCCAGCGACCCCGCCTACAACACCGCCTGTAGCCGCGCCTGTCGCCACACCCTCCGGTGCTTTGGTGCCTGTCTCTTCACTAATCGTCCTCAGCTCGTCCCGGTCACGTGTGATGACAGAAATTTCACTGCTTGGAATGCCTCTGCTTTGCAATTGTCCAATCGCACGAGATGCTTCTTGCTCTGTATCAAAAACACCGACAATTTTCTTTTCGTTATAATCGTTTAAGTTATTAGCCATGGTAGTTACCTCCCAATATTTTGGTGTTGAGTGGTTCGCCCTTCATTACCCCGCTGTTCTGACGTTTAAACGATTTTACGAAAATTCAAAAAGCCGATGAACGAAAACAGAGCTTCATTTCAAACCATTCTATAAGCTATACTGGAAAGTTACATATGGAGCCACTACGCAGTCAGATGGTGCTTCCCATCGCTGTTATCCCCGGATTTCCTGAATGAACGTTACTGCACCATTCTGCCTACTCCATTTTTATGTGAATTTTTCGAGTTCAGTGTTGATTTGGACAAAACAGCTGCTGTTTAACGCTTTGGCTTTGCTCTGTTGGTCGCCACGGCTTCCAACGGATCATCCGGCCAATAATGCTTGGGATATCTGCCCTTTAGATCCTTTTTGACCTCAAAATAAGCCTCGCTCCAGAAGCTGGACAAGTCGGAGGTCACTTGCACAGGTCGCTGTGCAGGTGACAGCAGATGCAGCACGATTGGCACGCGTCCGCGTCCAATACGCGGCGTATCACGCATACCAAACAACTCTTGTAACCGCACTGCCAGTGCAGGCGCCTCGGGATTCGAATAATCGACAGGAATACGGGAGCCGCTGGGCACACGGATATGCGTCGGCGCTTCCTGCTCAAGCTGCTGCCTTTGTTCCCAATCCAGTCGGCTCAGCAGCAGGGCGGCACCGTCCAGCCGTTGCAGATCGGATACATTTTTGGCTCCAAGGGCAAAGGGCAGCAGCCACGAGTCCAGTGAATCCAGCAGCGCTGGCTCCGTGCTGTCTGGCCAATCCTCAGGTGCCGAAAAGTGCATAAAAATCAAACGCGCCTGCAACTGGAGGGTTTGCCGATTCCAGGACAGCAGCTTTAGACCGCGTTCACGGACACCCTGCATCAAGGCGGCAGCGATTTCCTCTGTCGGAGGACGCTCATAGGACGTTTCCTTTAAAACGAGCGAGCCCAATTGTAATACCTTACGGGCTCTTACTGCTGACGCTGAGCTGTCCCAGTATACGTTCGCTTTCTCCAGCAGCAATTCGCTGCAATGCTCGATCAGCTCTTGCAGTTCAATCGGGGCCGCCAACTGAATGGCACCGTCCACTCCCTCGTCGTCCACTTCGGCGGCGACGAGGTAGGACGAACGCGACATCCACTCCACCTGTCGGAGTCGCGCTCCCCGGCCGCCGCTAAGCAGAAAGCGGCCATCTCCCCGGCCCTGCGCGATCCGGTCCGGATACGCAAAGGCCAGTAGCAGCCCGCAGGCCCCGGAGCCGTCAGGCTCGTCCTGCCCTGCGGCTGCTTTCGGCAGCGTAGCAAGTAGCTGCCGACTCTCCTGCACGATACGGCGAATCACCGTATCGTCTGCCGCCCGCAGCAGGCTGTGCGTGCTGCGGGCGTGAGCCGCCTCGCGCATGGCGTCCAGCCGCGGGCGTAAATCCGTTCCGCCATGGGCGCGGAACGGGTCCCGCTCTTGCAGCAGCGCAGCAAGGCGGCTGGCGGTCGGCGCCAGGCCGAGGGCGGCCGCGCGCAGCAGCATGTGCCCGAGGCGCGGATGCGCGCCCAGGGCGGACACCTCGCGCCCGTGCGCGGTAATGCCGCCTGCCGTGCCATCAGCTGCGGCATCCATGCAGCCGAGCTGGCGCAGCAGGCCCGTGGCCTGGTGGTACGCCGCCTCAGGCGGGGCATCCAGCCAGGCCAGCTCGGCTGGCTCACGGACGCCCCAGGCGGCCAGCTCCAGCGCGAGCGGGGCCAGATCCGCCGCCGCGATTTCCGGGCGGCTGGCATCAGGGAGCGCGGCATGTTCCTGCGCGCTCCACAGCCGGTAGCACACGCCCGGCTGAAGGCGGCCTGCCCGGCCGCGCCGCTGATCGGCGGAGGCCTTGGACACCTTAACGGTGGTCAAACGGCTCATGCCGGTTCGCGCGGAAAATACGGATTCCCGCGACAGCCCGCTGTCTATCACTACTGTAATCCCGGCTATTGTCAAGCTGGACTCGGCAATAGAGGTTGCCAATACGACCTTGCGGCTACCCAAAGCCGACAGTCGTATCGCCTCATCCTGCTGCTCCAGCTTCATACTGCCGTACAGCGGAATAACCTTGACGTGTGCAGGCAAATTCCTTGACGCCAGCTCACGTTCCGTTCTATGAATTTCTCTGGCCCCCGGGAGAAATACCAGCAAATCGCCTTCATGAGCATGAAGGGCCTTGTCTACCGTCTCTGCCATAAAGGATTCTAATGTGACCGATGAAGGCTTGGACAAATGAAACGTCTCTACCGGAAATACCGTGCCCGGACATTCCAGCAATGGAGCGTCCCCCAATAGACGGCATACAGGCTCAGCCTCCAGTGTCGCGGACATGATCAATATTTTTAAATCAGGCCGCAACAGTGCCTGACTTTGCAGGGCAAGCGCCAAGCCTAAATCTGCGTGCAGGCTACGTTCATGAAACTCATCAAAAATGATCAGGCCGATCCCCTCCAAAGCCTGATCATTTTGCAGCATCCGGGTCAGCACGCCCTCCGTAACCACTTCAATCTGCGTATTCGGCCCTACTTTTGTATCCATGCGAACCCGGTAGCCCACCGTCTGCCCGGTTTGTTCTCCTAGCGCCTTCGCCATTTGTGCCGCTGCTGCACGTGCCGCCAAGCGCCTTGGCTCCAACATCAATATTTTTTGCCCCGCCAGCCACGGCTCGTGCAGCAGTTCCAGCGGCGTAACCGTCGTCTTGCCCGCGCCCGGCTGTGCAATCAATACGGCAGCCGGATGGGATTGCAGCGCATTTTTAAGCTCGGGTATAATTTGAATGATAGGCAGTTGTTTATCTGTCAATGAAATCTCTCCAATGATACGCAGATGCGTAGAATCTAAGTGTTGTTTCTATATAAGCAACGAATTTGCTTCATTATTGTGAATTTTTCACTACCTGTAATTATCATGGTTTGAATGACGAAGCTCCGCTTCTATCCCTCCAATCGCTTACGCACAGCCGGCTCATATTCATAAAATACGGACGAAGCGTTCAGCCCTCTTTCCTCCAGCAGCATGCGTAGACGAAGCGATTTTTCAGTCAGCTTGCGACTAATGCGCTGTTGCTCTCCCGCCTCACGACAAGCATGGAGCAAATCGCGTAGCTGGACGCACTCCTTCTGCAATTGAAGCTCCTCCGGTAAAATGCCCGCATTTTTCAGTAGCTTGTACGACATACGCAGCTCCTCTGGAACATGTGATAAATCCTCAATAATCAGCGGTTTTCCTGCTCCTGCCAGATTATCAAACTCGCCTTTCGCCATGGCTTCGGTAATTTTTTGCTCGGCCATTCTGGAGAACATTCCCATAGATCAACTCAACTCCGTATAAGCATATGTACAACCATATTGGATCATAAAAATGGGTCCTTCGTCACTGTAGCATAAATCTCCAGAAGATGTCCTGCATTCATGGGGAAAAGAGGGAGGGATTACTCTTCTATTCCAAGCAATTGGGATACTTGTGTTCTATGTTTCTTGGCCCTACGTGTTCCGTGAATGAGATTGGACAATCGGCTAGGGGGTATATGATATGTCTCACAAAATGTTTTCTGGTCAATTTGTTTCTCAACCAGCTTTTGTTTGATTTTCCACCCAAAAGGGGTTACAGCATTGCGTTTATTCAACTTTATTACCTCCAGGTTAAATTTTGCTCTAATTATAAGTTCGCTAAGATTTTGATTTGCACGTTTGGTATTGATTCAAAAGATCATCCAGTTTCCTGGATTGTTCAATCACTTTGGGATGTGTTAAAAATCCGTATTTTTTCTGGACTTGGTACAGTCTTTTTCTGGCTCTCTCGACACGAAGTAAAGTCACACCTTGATTCATCATCAGCATGATTCCCCCTTCTGTGTCATATCCTAATGCAAAACGTAAACTTTTGGATTATTTAATCATACGCTCAACAAAAAAAATGCTTCCGGAACACTCCAGAGGCACTTTATGTCGATCTATGTTCATTTTGTAAAGGTACGAAACTCCCTCAACAAACAAACCCGCCAGCCGTAAGGTTAGCGGGTGTTGTTTGTTATTCTTCCGTTTAATAACCTCCATGTTGGTCATTAGGCTGAATACTAAGGTAGTGGTTATGAGCTTGATCCGGCACAATCAGAATAAACAAAAAGCTAGTTGCGACAATCAAAAGGAGCATTTTTTTCAACATTGTCTAACCACACCTTTTCAATAAAATTTAGGAATTGTGCCTTTCCTTCAAGAGCTAAGTTCATTCTGAAATGCAAGAACAGACCCATGCAGTTTATAATATAAGTCTCATTATTTAGTGTATGACACTTTAGAATGGAATACCACAAATGTTTAAATCCATCATTATACATACCCCGATACAAAAAATAATAGGCCAACTCATAGCTCAAACGTGCGGACTGCTCTGGGATTACTTGTTGAGTATACATATCAGCAGATGACGGTTGCTGTGAAAAAGACTCAATCTCGATTTCGAAACGCTGGAGTATGTCATCCACATCGACCTGATATCGGTTAGCCACCATCATAATGTTCAGTAGTTGGGTAACCCTATCTTCTACAGTTGTATTTGACGATGCACTCATATATTTAACATAATCATTTAACACATTGATATCTCCGGATAAAAGCTTATTCACTCTAGCATTAGCTTGTGACCAATGCTTGAACAAGTTAACCCAGTGTTGAGTACCCTCGTCCGTCTCTATGACCCAATCCAAATCTGCGTAGGCGTATGTAAATTGTAGAGCTTGTTGGTAATCGCCTTGAGCTTCACAGACACTGGCACACAATAAATCAGCATAAGCAATGTATCCGAATAGCGGGTTTCTTGTTTTCTTTTTAGACTCCTCACGTTTTCGTTTCTTCTGCCGATGCTTCATCGTATATTGAATTTCCGCTTTATCTCTCATTTTTCGAGCTGTTGCATCAAGCTTGTCCCACTGACGCAAAGAACGATACACATTCGCCAGATCTTTCAACGCATCAAGTTGATCTATTTCATCCAAACGTTCGACAAAGGGTTCAAATAGAGTAGCTGCCTTGAGATTTCGGTTCTGATCGTCTCCAATCTGAATCGTAAACAGACGATACTGGCAGATAGCTAGGCGTTCAGAATGCTGGTACTTTTCTACTTCTGCAACACTCTCATAAAGTATCTGCGTAGCCGCGTGTCGTCCCTGTGCGAATAGAGTCTCTGCTACGTCAAAGAGTTTCGGAGCATACAACGGATTGTCCATAATATGTCCAACCATTCGACGGATCGCATCCAGCTTGTCCAGCTCTCCACAACGATATAATAGTGGCTCGATTCGCCGCCAATTCGGGGGAAGGTCGATGATGTAATTTTCTATGTATAATTCGTAAAAATAGCCCTCCGGTAATCCCATGGCCAACGTGATTCGGTCAAGCTGTTGTACAGAAACAGGACGATGTTGAGTAATCCAATTACTGAGTGTTCTTTGATAAACACCTGAATATTCCGCAAATTGAGCCAAAGTCAAGTCGTTTTGTTTTAGATACTCTTCAAACTCCGCTAAAATCGTAGGTGTATGCTTCAAGTCATAACCACCCTTCACATAAAAATTCCATAATTTTAAAGATCAATTTCTATTTTTGTCCAAAAATTAACAACTGTCAACATTTTTTTTGCAACTCATGCGGAAAAACTACGTTTGGCATAATTTGTCCAAAAAGGACATGGTGACACGAACGAGAGGAGTGGAATTTAATAGACCATGGAAAAATTTCACACGTGGTTTGAATGCTTTAGAAAGCACGTGGGGAATGAAAAATAATGAATTAATTGAAGATGTCACTACTTTTTAATCCATAATAGGTTATTTTTCACTTTATTCAATATTAAAATAAAGGCGTTATCTGTGACTAATGAATTGCCCTCACAAAATTGCAATTCTTTTTGATTCAGCCTTCCTTATAAACCCATTCTTACTTTGAAGAAATACCACGAAACAATTGTAATTAATAAATATATTCCAAGAAACTTAAAACTGCCAATAACAAATGTGTTGAACAATTCTATAGGTACCTGTTTGTTATCCATTTCATCCTCCTGCTATTCGAAATTCGATTTCAGGATGATTTTACCTCTTTAGTACAAGTAGGTCGAGAGCAAAACTGTTTGACCCCGTCGTACCTCCCCCATGCACAACCTTTGCATTTCTTCGGCTGTTTTGGTGGGCCTTCCCTTGCGCGCACTGGTCAAAGCCATTGAGCAGTATGTCCTATATCCCCTTGCTGGAGTCACTTAGCTATCAGCCTTTAGCATGCAGGTATCATCCTACGTTGTAGCGTCTCTCTTCCACCACCACATTTAGATTATCTACAGAAGTTCTGCTGCGAGCCGCTTAAGCACTGGCGGCGTTGCAATGAGCTGGCTGTCATTCATATTACCTTTCAAATAAGCCTTGTCTTCACGAGCATAGTGAAAACAACGCCTTGACCCTCAACAATCGGGAAGCCGCTCTCGTCATCCAACAGCGAGGTTATATGGTTTATTCTAGAGTAAAGGGCTGAATAAATTCAGCCCCTCCTCATCAAACCGTACGTGAGGTTTTCCCTCATACGGCTTTCCGATGTTTGTCATTCATGGGCATGCAGATTACAATAGCGTTTTTAATCCATATTGGTTGGCGATATATCTAACCTCAGATAGCGAACTCATCCATCTTCTACGTTGTCTCTTCTTCACGTACCACCGTGTTAGCCGCCCCAAAATGTACCAATCCAGTTTGGCTAATCTCTTTTGGCTGTAGTTCGTGTAGTAATAATTTCTCCATCCTTGTATCTTTGGATTGAGCCATTCTACCTGTTCCACAAACGATCTCGAACGCATACTCGGGGGAGCCAATCTTTCTTTGACCACCTCACGAATGCGTTCCTCCGCCTTTGGGGTCAGCCACTGTTGCGTGGTGTAATACACCTTGCCTTGGGACGTTTCTGCTTTGGTTTTCCGGTGATGCATCCCTAGAAAGTCGAATCCTTCGTCTCCTGTCCATAGTCCTACAATGCGGGTTTTGGTCGGGTGTAGCGTTAGCTCCAGACGTTCCATCATTTTGCGTATGAGCTCATACGTGTGTTCAGCGTCCTTCTTGGTTTTGCAGACCACTACAAAGTCGTCTGCATACCTCGTGAGCTCACCTACTCCTTTTCCATGTTTCTCCCACAATTGGTCGAAGTAATTTAGATAGATATTCGCAAGGAGCGGTGAAATCACTCCTCCTTGCGGAGTCCCTAAATCCGAGCGTCTTACCGTTCCTTCTTCCATGACTCCCGCTTGTAGCCACTTTCTCATTAATTTCAGTACCCGCCTGTCATTGATACGCATCTGCACCAATTTCATGAGCTTCTCTTGATTAATGTTGTCGAAGTAGCCTTGGATATCGACGTCGACTACCCAATTTCCTTTGCGGTTACAGCCTTTACGAATACGTTCTAACGCCCCTTTCGCACTTCGCTTCGGACGAAACCCGAAGGATGCTTCCTCAAAATCTGCTTCAAAGATGGGCTCAATCACTAATTTGGTTGCCATCTGTATGACTCGATCGTGTACGGTGGGTATACCCAGCGGCCGTTGCTTGCCATCCTTCTTCGGGATATAGTGTCGCCGTACGAGCTGCGGGTGGTAGTTGCCTTCTTTTAGTTCTCGCTCACATGCCTTGAGAAACGCCGTTTCTCCTTGTTCCTCAATATCTGCTAGCGTCACGGCATCTACTCCTGCGGCTCCTTTGTTGGATTTTACTCGTCTCCACGCTTCACACAGTACATCCCACCGATAGATCTTGTCATATAGCGCATGGAATTTACGCTTCTTGTTCTCCTTGGCCGCATGACTTAGCTTTTCTTGGAGTTGTTGAACTTTTTCCTTAGGTGTCGTTAGCCGTTTGGCATTCACTCACTCGTACCTCCTCCAAAAGCGTAAACAAAGCAGGGCTCCTTCCCTCCCTAAGGTTATGTTGTCCTTAGGTTCTTCGGTACTATGAGCCCCTCGGACTCCCTTCCTGCAGACGTTTCACTTCGCCTTTCGGGCTTATAGAATGTCTCTTTATGGGGTTCTTAAAAAAAAACCATGCAGGGGAGGGCCTCCCCAGTTCACTGCATTATCTCTCAAACCCATGCCGTTCCCTATACGCCGGAGGGTTCTTCACTGTTGACCCAAGTTCTGCACAGTTTCCTTGGCCTTCGTCCATTTTTCCGAGACTCGGCTCCCTCTTTTCCCCTTTGCAGGGCCTTTTTGACGACGCGGCAGGATTCACTTCATGTTGCGGCCTGGGTTGTTGCTCGCCCTGTCTCCGACAGGTACTTATGTCGATACGCTTTTACACACAGATTTCGCCATGTGCAAGTATCCTAGCTACAAAGGTGGCTTGGTCCCTCCTCTGGTTGGACTTTCACCAACTAGATAATGCGCGTCTCTGGGCACGCGAAAAATCAAAAAAAGCCGGCGCCTTGGCCGACCCGATACCGTGGCTCGGAAGCTACGGTGTATTCCTTACTTTATTTTCTATAATATAAATTTACCATATCAAAAGTCCAGTGCAGGGGCATAAAGCGTTCAATTTTCATTCAATTTAATTTTAGCACTGTTAAACATGTAATCCGCCTACTTCAATCCAAACAATTTTATTCTTTTGAGAATTGACCGTAACTTTCATGGAATTGCACACATTTGCCAATATTCGAGTTGCTATATGTTCTTTAAAATCATTTTCAAATAACCAATTGTGGGGAGATAAGAGAATATCTTGAGTAGATTCTTTTAGAAAATCAATTATGGAATCTGAATCGTTATGTTTCATTGTAGAAATCTCAGCAAGATTTACTTTGTACTCTGTAAAATTATCATCTTGCGAATCGTCGTGTTTACTCCCGTATAAATCACTTACAAGCTCATTTAATGCTCCCTCTTTAAGAAGTTCATCAAAAATCAGCTTGGATTCCTCCTTTAGATTCCTTACCACAAGCGAAGTTTCTTCCCCCCTTCTAACTACTCTTACTTTCTCAAAATGGGGTGCAATTTCATTAAGAGCTATTTTAAAAATTTCTGACTTTGATACAGGTATGTCACACACGAAGTTAGGATCATATGTTATAAAAGGGGCAATATAAAATTGCATTAGAGGCGTGAGTGTTTCCCCTTTGAATTTTTGTACGTCAACTATCTCAAATATAGGTCTATCGACTTTCGATAAATTTCGATTAATTTTAATTTCGCCTTCTACTGGAGCCGCAGCGAGTACTTCTTCAAATAATCCCATTCTATCACCACCTATTTCATATTTGAATTACAAAAAGAAAGGGAGCGGTATAGTAAAAAACCTACTCAGCTCCCTAGCTAAAATTACAAATATTAATTTGTTGTAAAAGTAACCTTAACTCCCTCTTGAGGTAGACTGTACGTCCCTAAGTTTGATGTTACATATCCATATAATTTTGCAGTATGACTTCCTTTACTAGAATAGGTTGTCGAATCTTGATCTTGGGCGTACTTGGCTCTCGTCTTATATTGAAATTTAACGGCCTCCCCATTAGACCAATGTAGAGTTATATACACATAGGTAATTATAGCTTTAGAGTCATCTGGTGTAATACTGAAGTTTGCCCAAGCTGTATTTCCTTCAGTATCTACCCAGAAATCCAAAGTTGCAAATATTATTTTTGTTTTTTGAGTGGTAACCGAATCATATACGGAGTTATATACAGAATCACTAACAGTTGGGCTATCAGGAATTTCAAGAGAAACTGGTAGTTTAATATGTTCTAACTTAGATCCTTGTTCGCTTGGAGGATTACTTGATTGAATTTCAATTGGATCTGCAAAAGCCCCTACAGGCAAACTTAAAGACAGAACTAGCATAAGTATAGAAAGCAACATTTTCTTAAGTCTCAACATCTTGTTTCCTCCTTTTTCATTTTAATCAAATATATTGTAAACAGAAATTCTAATATTTTCCATAAGACTAAAGCACTAAAATAAAAAATTACCTTTTTTTAAAAATTATTCACTTTCAAATACTTCTAGCTTTAAAGCAGATGCTAAAATTCCAATTGCTTCAGACTTAATCCGTCTAAAAGAACTCTCGCTAATCCCCATTTCCCCGCAACAGATGTAATCAAACTCACCAAACTCACCTTCATTGTCTAAATAACTTCGCTGTATGACTTCTCGCTGAATACTGAACAATTTGCTCATCGTCAGTTCCAGCAGGCAGTCTTTTGCCTGAAGCTCTGCCTCCTTATCCACGTTGTACGTAGCAATCTCTTCGGTTTGCTTGCTAATCGCATTGGTCGATTGATGCTCTCTACAGGTATACGCCTGCGTAATCGCCGCCTCGCGCCGTACAAAACCAATCTGCCGATACTGCCGAACTATCTCCAAATATCCTTCCACAACGAGATGTATTACTTACCATTTTATTATCTTTTTACTGTCACACTACCTATTGAAGGAAGCATAATATGTTCTGGTACTTCAACTAAAAATTCTCCGAAAGTCAAAACAAAAGCATCAGCTCTGTCAGGAGACTTGAGCCCACGTTTTTTCATATCATCTTTACTCTCTAGGATCATCTTCCCTTTTGAGGTCATTCTCCACTTTCTTGTGGCTAACTGAGAAATCAAGGTGTCATCATCAGGTAGTTGCATGACTCCCGGATCTCCATTGATGAAGTTTGTTAAGTTTGTTTCTAAATCTGTTCTAATAGACTACCACATCTCTGTGACCAGGTTAGCGCAATATTCGTCAAGAGACGATGAGCCGTTGTTGACAGGAACTACCTCCCAGCCATAACCTTCTTCGTTGATAAACTCAATCAACCGATCCGTGACACCACCGCCGACTCCTGTATCATCAACATTAAACTTTACATGTTCAACTTCTGGATGTTTAAGCAGCATATCTTTGGCTAAGCGTATGGCATTACCAACAGTAACCATTGTGCTTTCTTTGAAGTGGCTGTGCTGTCCAACCGTTTTTTTACCTATACCAGCGTACATGGATGTTTCATCGTCTCCATATCGTGCAACGTCAACGCCTATAACAAGCGTTGTTCCCGTAGGCTCAATCTTAACTTCTTTTGCTGCATGCTCCGTAGCTTCCAAAGTAATGAATGTTCCGGCCTCTCCCCGTGGGAACTGCCCTTGAACGCGGACACGATATACATCACTGCCCTCGCCGTACTTTCGCTTAAGCATTTCGATATTCTCTTTACTCGTACGCGGACTATCCAAGCATGAGACCTGATGAGTCCTATATATCGCTCGATCTCGATTATGAGAATCAAAAAAGAACCCGCTCGTTTTGATCAGGTTTCCACACATAAAAAGTTTGTTGCAATCGCCTGAAAGAAAATATAGCCGCCATTATCCTATCGTCTACACCAGATGTCTGATCTACGATGAATAACATATAATCTTCATGGAACCCTTGCATATTTTCGGGCTTGGTTGCTGTCCGGGCCGTAGCAAACCAGCGTTCCTCATAGTTTTTCATGTATATCTTGGTTTTGGTCCATTTGAGGATACGTTTCAAAATAGGGCTTTGGGACTGCCGCGTGTGGGATTTCAATCCACGCACTCATATAGAGTGCGACAGCGAAAATGGGTCAAATTCCCACCATTAAGTATCATTTTACCGTTATTCCGACCAAATTACATCCATTATTACTTTGGTTCCTTGTAATCAATTCATCATTCACATTCGACAGAATTTCGACAAAATCTGAGGTGCGAAGGACCCGGGGAATTCATGTGAGCTTCACATTCGCACTGAGTATGCTGCACAAAAAGAAGAAGCATACACAGTAATCTCTCACTGGAGATGCTTCTTCTCAACCTCTCATATCTATCAGCCTAGGTTCATTTCACCTTGGCCAGCCCTGCCACTTGAGATGGAGGAAGCGCCCCTGCGAATATACTTAACTCATCAATAGCGCCTTTAAAGGCAGGGTCCCACCAGTTAACACCCAAGCTGAACGTTCCTGCTTTGGATGTAAATACTTCTGGAAATCCTGTTCCTGCAAACTGGGGTTTGCCGTTCACGTACATGGATAACACTCCATTGTCTACAGTGAAGGCGAGATGTGTCCACTCATTGGTTTTGATTTTCATACCGGTGCTGCCGGTATACCAAGGCGAGCTACCGGACCAAAGCATCGTGTTGTCTCCCTCGGGACCTTTGGGCAGCAAGCTAATCCAGTGATTACTATCCATAGCTCCGAAAAAAGTGGGGGTATATAGCGTCAGCTCACTCGGATGAACCCACAGGGACACGGAATATGCAGAACTGGATATAATCCCTTGGGGCAGCTTAATTCCAGATTTTCCATCCAGCAAGACCGCTTGACCACTTGTACCCTCCGTGTAGGTGACAGTTCCTCCTTCACGATCAATCCGGTCACCGATGACCTCACCATTCGCAAAAGCAGCTTCACTGTCCTCAAGATTATTTTCAAATTTATATTGTGCGGTCAGCGTTGCCATCTCATAAGGAGATACTGTGATGTTAAAGGCTTTGCTCTTACTGCTCTCCCCTTTGGAAATCGTAGCGGTCAGAGTGGTTGATACAGCCTTTTCTCCGATTTCAGGACGTTTAACCTCGCCTGTCGCAGAAATGACGTCCGGGTCCGAGGTTTGCCAAGTAATCGAAGTTTGCCGACTTCCTTCCTTTGGAAGGGATACATTGGCTACCACCCCACTTGTATCACCAAGGTCCAACTCACCATATACATTTTCAACCACTGTGGCATTGGTCGAAGCAGCGAGCCGACTTCCCCAGGCCATTTCCCCCGCGTTGGATACAGCCGTAAATGTCATAACATATTGCTTGGTATAGTCATCCCATTGTCTAATGAAAACTCCGTCATATACAGCGCCTTCCAGCGTCAGCCGGACATTCGCGTCTCCCTCCTTACGCCACGTCCCTTGTAGATCACCTGTGACGGTATGATCTGCTTTTAGCTGAATAAACTGCGCTTGCTTGATCGCCGCCGACGTATCACTGCCATGATTGATATACTGATAATCTCCAACGACTTGATCCTCATCCAGCTCTGTAAGAGTCTCACCACCATAACGGTAAGGAGCAACTGCAGGCCAGCCTTCCTGGTTCATGAACATCTGGTGTATGCGCAATTCATGCTTCTCTCCCTGCTGAGGAAAGCGGGTATGAAAGACAACAAACATTTGCCCGTTATCAGGATCGGTATAAGCAGAGTTGTGGCCAGGGGATACGTAGCCATAGCCAATTCCTTCGCCTGGATCACCTATTTTACTGTTGAACAAAAAGTTGCCTATCAGTTTGTTGCCAAAAGCGGCATTCTTGGTGTTAGCAGGTAATACGGCGTTCTGCGCCTTGGCATCCTTATAAGGTCCTGCCGGATTTTTGGAACGGAATAACCTCATGTTATATCCACCGTCCGAGGCAAGTCCGCCATAGGTTACAAATAAATAGTAGTAGCCTGTCTCTTTATTGTATTCAATGTAAGGGCCCTCTCCTGATTCCCCATATCCGCCAGCAATTTTGGTGCCAAAATAACGATCAATCAGCCGACCATCTTTCGTCGTTCCGTCTCGACCTGGATAGATAGGCTTTCCTGTTGCTTTATCCAGCTCTAGTAAAAAAATCCCCCCAGACCATGATCCATATGTCATCCATAAACGCCCTTCTGTATCATAAAAGATAGCTGGATCAATCGCATTCGGAAACATTTTATTTGCGTAAGAACCATCTGCGTTGAACCATCCCGCTCTTGGACCTTGCAGTTTGCCTTGATCAACCAACTGTTGGATCGGCGTGTTGGTCCATTTTTTATCCACTTTGCTGTCCTTGTCGTAGGCGCTCTCCTTCGTGAAACCAGTATATACAATTGTATCCACATATTGATAAGGACCTTCGATTTGGGGTGCAACAGCAACACCGATCGCGGAACGAATGTAGGTAGAAGATGCACTATAATAAATCATATAGGCCCCTTTTGTCCCATCGTCATTGACATAATGCTCATTCCAAAATACATCCGGCGCCCAGACCGAGAATCCTCCCTTGCTGTCCGAATCATTTTCCCCTGCCCAAGCAAAGGAACCTGCGAGATTCTTCGATAAATCCCCAAAAAGCGTGTTTCCCGGAGTTGTGTAACCGTTTGCAAAAGAAGTCCAGTTTTTAAGATCCTTGCTCTTCGCCGCCGAAATATGTGAACCAAACACATAATAAGTATCGCCGTCTTTGACGATGGAAGGATCATGAACGGATACCTCGGAAAAAACGGGCGCATCCTGCTTATCCTTCTGCTCAGATAGTGCAGCGGAAGCGTCACTCATTCCCAATGAAGACCCTGCAATCATTAGTAATAATGCTAACGTTATTAAAAAACCTCTCTTGATTCCATTTGCTGCAACCCGCCTTTTCATCCTCATCTGCCCCTCTCTGGAATTGGAGTACAGCGATATATATTCTACATTGATCAGTAGATACCTTTATGTTTTTAAGAATCATAAAGATATTTGTAAAATATATTTTGAGTAGATAAAAGGATTTGCGTTGTTTTCTAGTTTGTTTAAAATGGACGCCGTGTGTGATGGAAAGGTCGCACTCCATATAGAGTGCGACACTAAATTCTTAAAGCAATGATAATACCATATTTTGATTTCAATCCACGCACTCCATACAGAGTGCGACCAGCGTCCGACCATCACGCAAAAAGCGGACAACAAATTTCAATCCACGCACTCCATACAGAGTGCGACTGCAAGGCTTGGCCCTCACTGGCGTCTGTCAGATTCCATTTCAATCCACGCACTCCATACAGAGTGCGACTCAAATGCAATCAATCGTAAAGGGGCTGACCACATATTTCAATCCACGCACTCCATACAGAGTGCGACTGTAGGCTTGCTGCTGACTCAGAACCAGGAGACCACCATTTCAATCCACGCACTCCATACAGAGTGCGACCAAGGGCTTTTTCATACTCGTCCATTGCCTTAATATTTCAATCCACGCACTCCATACAGAGTGCGACTTGTCGAGTGGCGGCGATTTAACTTCTGGCGTGTTGATTTCAATCCACGCACTCCATACAGAGTGCGACAGCGAAAATACAGAAATTGATACCCTAATGATATCAATTCCATACATTTTCGCAAAAAACGATGCTAAAAAAGTTTGAATCCACCCTTGACTTCTATTATAGAAAGTGGATTCTAATCCTTTTCGACAAATTTCGAGGTGCGAAGGATCCGGGGTTTTTATGTGAGCTTTACATTCGCACCTTACAGAATCAGCGGGCTTTCCATATCGTAAGCTTCTTTTGCACCCATATGCTCTACTTTCTTTTTATAGTTATCTCCTAAATTGTAGAAACGCAGGCTGTCTTCTTTTTTGTCTATCAATTCTTCTAATTCATACTTCAAACGGCGAAACTGGGTCGAATCCAAAATACACTCAAACACGGAATTTTGCACCCTTTGTCCGTGATCTACACACTTTTTCGCAACCTTGGCCAGTCTTTTTCTGCCTTCTCTGTCTACTGTACTTACATCATAAGTAATTAGGATTAACAAGATCACACCTACTTCCACAAAAATGGAGGGTACTCGTCCAAATCTCCTCGAATATGTCTAGCCAAGAGCAAAGCCTGTGAATAGGGCACAAGCCCCCAAGACATTTTCTCATTCAAATAAGGATGAATAATCTTTTCCTGTTTGCGTTCCTGCCATGCCTTCAATACTATTTTTCTCGTGTCATCGTCCATAATCACAGCGCCATTTTCTTTCCTGTAAAATCCTTTGCCATGAATCAACTTTTTGTTAATCAATGTAAGGACAAAACGATCTGCATATACTCCACGAAGCTCTTCCATAACATCCAGTGCCAATGAAGCTCGCCCCGGACGATCTCTATGCAGAAAACCTACATAAGCATCCAAGCCGACAGCTTCCAGTGCAGATTTCATATCGTTGGACAGAAGTGTGTAGGCAAAAGATAATAAAGCATTGACATTATCCAACGGCGGGCGTTTATTGCGTCCATGGAAGTAAAAATCCTTCTTTTGCTGCAAAATCAGCTCATCAAAAACCGAATTGTACTGTACAGCCGCCGCACCCTCCAAACCACGCAAAATGTCCAGGTCCTCCACTTCACGGACTTGCTGCATGGCCCCTGCTAAAGAAGCAGTCACCTTTTTCATTCGATCAGCGTCAATACGTAGGGGATAGTCCCTTGTCGCTCGCTCCAAAATCCATTTATTATTATATATCTTGCCTATAATCATATTTCTGGCTACAAGAGCACTTCTTTTGTCATCATCGGAAATCCGATACTGTTCTTTTCGGAGTACCACATTTCCATGGCTCTCTCCGATCACACGTGCCAGGAAACGTCCAGTTCGCGTCATAAAGGTTAAATCTATATTGCGTGATGCACAAGCACCCATCAGACCCGGACTTACCCCTGCATAGCCAAAAGTACATACAGCTTCCAAGTTATGCAAAGGGTAGCGTGCAAGAATGGCCTCTTCTTGTTTGATAACGATATTGTCCCCATCCAGTGACAAGTACGTATCCGGCAAGGTAACAAACAACGTATTTAGTAATTTTTTCATTCAGCTATCCTGCTTTCAATGAAACTGGAAACAGACCTTTTATTCAAAATTTCCGGCACACAAATGTGTTGAAGCGAGCAACTTTGGCAATGTGGCCCTGCTTTGGCTTTAGGTGTATGGTTTCGCTCAAAATAATGCCGCATTTCCTGCAGACTTGTTCGCACCCGTTCACGGTCAGCAGCAGTGATCACGACCTCTACCCGATGCTTGATCTCATCGTAATAAAAGTAGCCTTTTGCAATATCACATACGAGCATTTCTTCAAGACACATCACTTGCGCGACCAACTGGGAATGGTCCGAATCATTTCGTTTGGGTTTGCCACGCTTGTATTCAACAGGAAAAGGAAGGTACATCCCTTCCTCCCCTGCCAGCGGAACCCCATGAGCATCCCGTACAAACTCTACGACGTCACAGATTCCGGTAATACCAAGCTCTCTGGAATGTATAGGCAACGCGCGTACGATGAGTTTATCGCCTCTTTTCTCACGAATCATCGGCTGATCCGCTTTTCGGTGTAAATGATCCCCCTCGATCGTCCGCACGTTTTCTTCCCATTGCTGCTCGATATGAATAAGCGCCCATTGTCTTCTACAGAAATTAAAATGCTGAATACCGGATAGCAGCAAATAATCCTCTTCGTTATAGTTCTGGATATTCAAGGGGCATTAAGCCTTCCAGTGGTGTGAGTATGCATTCATAATGATCATCAAAAGATCTGTTGAGTTCGTCTGTATTTTCTTTCAATTTCACCTTTAAAGAACGGTGCACCTTAGCCGATGAATATTGTCCAAGTTTGGAATGATGCTCCCACCAATATACTTTATGGACTTCCATACTACCGTCAGGACGAGCGGATGATACGTCATTTTCAAACAAGGAAATTAGCGCTTCCTTGATCTTTGCGGCATCCTCATAGGTAAATCCTGTTTTTTCAGCTAGTTGCGTATTGATACTTCCCTTAAATACGTACACACCAAAATCCACCCGATGCTTCATCCCCATCGTATCGGAACCTCTTTCTTTCCCCGGTTCGGAGTTTACACTTTTAGTGATTTGCATACTTGTAATATCAATGGGATCAACACTGGTAGCCGTATGTATAGATACAGGACCTCTTACCCCGACGGATACTCCTGCGCCTTTACTAGCCGCTTTGAATGCAAAAACTTGACCGAAGCTACGAACATCCATCCATTCCCGGCAGGCGATTCTGGCAAATTCATCGCTGGAACCTTCCTTGCCCTTAAAGAATTTTTCCAACTCAGGATTTGCATCTGCACGTTCTCTTAAACTACTAAAAGAATCCAATTTCCGATCATTAGATTGAACAAAAATAGACTCTCCCATATCTTGCAGACGATTTCTTATTTTCCGTTTCAGCGCCACATCAGAAATCTCGCCATAGCCATCGTAATTTTGCCGGGGACGATTACCATTCAGAGGATCACCATTGGGATTTGCTTTCGTGACAGACAATACAACTGCAAAATCAATTTTATGATCTAAAATAGTCATGTTATTATTCTCCTTTGAATGTAAACTCTATATTTTTAACATTTCTTATGATCAGTATTATTTTTTCACATTTGCGATGTTGCTGTCTTGGTCGTCGTCATTCCCTGTGTTATTGCCCTCATGATTCTTTTTATCCGTGTTATGATAGATTTCATAGCGTTGACTATACAAGCCGAGCAAATACTTGCCGGTTAGCGGTTTGTTATTAAATTCATCCATGGGTATTTTTGAGGCTACTTCATCAATCATATTGGAATAATAGTTTAAGCGTTTGCCAAGTCTGGCCTGATGTGGCTGCAAGGCATTCTGTATGGTCCTCCAGGTTCTTTCTGGATGTTGTGAGAAAGCACTCATATATCGAATTGCATTAGTGGATCGCTTCTCATCCTTGTCTAATGCGCTTCGTTCCATCACATCAGCTATCGCCAACAGTCTGCCAAATAAATAACTGCGATCCATATTTTCTTTATCTAATGCCACATTGTATCCCTCCCGTTGGTTAATCAATGCACATGCTATACTCAGTGTCTTCTCCCATTCCCATTTATCCATAGCTACCGGATTAGAGGCACGGTGAGTAGCACTCCTTACAATATCCTGCGGAATTTTTCGACCATCTACGATACATGGAAGCATTCGTTCCATAAGACCTTTAACGAGCTTGTCATTCGCCTTCGGACCGTAGGCCGCAAAAGCAATGTCCTTCGTCGCCGGCGCTCCCCAAAATTGTAGCAACTCACCTTGCTCGTCCTTCTGATAACGGTGCAGCCAGGCGCATGTAGAATGCCAGTCTATCAGCTTGTCAAAATACAATGGTTTATCCAAATTCCGATAATACAGTACAGCCATCCGTCCCGTTGTTGCTGAATCCAGCACAAGAATATTGACTTTGGCCTTGGAAGCCGATTTGATAGCCAGTTTATTACGATAACCCGATAGTGCTTTGGCCAGATCAAAAGCAAACTCCTCGTTAGTATGACCTTTGATTGCTATCGGCCGCGATGATTCAGAGCCAAAATCCATTGCAAAGATGTTGTCATTATCCGTAAGACTCGGCACATTCGTGGAATCATTACCCCAGACGAGAAAAACACGATTCTCCATGATTTTCCCTTGACGATGAATCAGCCACTTTAAAGCATTATGAGCTTTTTGCGATACCTCGTAGCTGATGCTTGCTGCTTCATGACTGTGAGCAAAACGTCCTCTGAACGTGAAACCGCTCGTGTCATTTGCCGAAATCAGCTTTGCTTTATCTCCAGAATTTCTAATTTTATTCGCATGTTTATCCGTGCTCGGGAGTTTCTCCCCGGTTACATAACAAATGTCTTCTTCGCCCAGCAATTTACTGTAATAATCAACAAATGAATCAAATAGCTCTTTATCCTGCCAAACTTTAGTTAACGCTTGATTTGGTGAATACACATTAAAACGGATAAATACGCTCTCCAGTTCACCGGGAACTGCCGTAAATATACGTGGTTTTTCCGCAGCTAAATGCTCATACTTCTTGTCCCATTTGCTTATCAGTTTTTGATTCTCATCAAGGTATAAAACAGACTGGTCTGACAAGTCTTTAATCAGTCGACGCTTGCTCAAGTAACGATAGATGCTTTTCAGCTTAGGAGTCGCATATTCTGAATTAGCCCACCCTTCTAACTGCTGAATATAAGCGGCAAAAGGCTCTTCTTTTTTGATCTTTCCACCATAGGTGACAAAATCTCCAGCAACATAACTTAATTTATCATGCAGTGGATAAGGTGCTACGACAGAGCCAGCCCGGCTGGCCGATTTCTCCGTGCAAGGAATCAATGTGCTAAATTCATCTTTGTCCAGCACTCGGGCTGAATGAAAATCGCCTTGTTCCGTAATTTCCACTTCAATTTGTGCATTTTGAGTTGTATGAGAGATGGGCAGCAGCGTGTATTCGCGATCATTATACTTTTTCTCAAACACACCGACACATTTAATATTGGATTCATACGTTTCATATAGATTTAGCAGCCAGCTCATTTCATGCCCCACCCCTCCCACTCTGCAAGCAGCTCATCTGCGGATTGAACGTTATTCTCACCAAATTGTTTGGAATGCATTTCGCCTATGATACGAACTTGTGGGCATTTCTCCGGTGGAATAAATTCAATGACCCCGTTCTTCATCACGGGCTTCCACAAGCGCACCTCCAACTGATTCCTGCCTGTCTCATCCGGGTAGTTAATTCCATGCACCATATTTCCCAAATGAATGTCTCCATAATTATCATAGAAACCGGGGGATTCACCAAAAACACATGGCTCTACATAAGCTTGGCATTCCCGTGTGCCCAGGAAAATATCTCTGCGTCCACCCGCCAGCAGCGAGCGTTTGAGAATGTTATGATGCTTGTTCTCATTGCGGTCATATTCCAGTTCAGGACGATGGAGATTAAAAACAAAACGAGCCTGAACCTCATAGCAAGGATCTTTGAGATAAGTATAATTAGCAAGCGTATTACCGCCGCCATATTCCATAGGCCGAATCCCCTTGGATTCCATTCGGATAGCGTTTAGAACACGGACCTTGTCTATAACTATCGTAATCGTAGGCTTCCAATAAATACTTTCTACGATCCCTTTTAATGCCTGATAGGTAGGGACACTGTATGTTAGTTTCTCACCACCCAATTTGGTTAGCGGGTCAGTGAACAGTGCATAATCGCCATACACTCTAAATTCGATTGCGTTTCTCAACTGGAAGCTTCCTCCTTTCTAGGCCTTTTTATCTAAACATAGTACCAGAATATTACTTTTGGCATGGTCAGTCAATGCAGAATATAGGCTCTTTATCTCCCATAAAGGCATTCTTAGAGAATAAAACCATCATGCAAACTATCATTGTGAAGATTCAGCCCAAATAAATCATCATAGGCCCCCTCAGTCAAAGCCCATATCTTTCCATCCAAATAAGGAATCAGCGCCTTATTGTGATCCAGTTCTTCTTTCTCATGGTGCAATATATTAATGGTGAATTGCTGTGCTTTGCGCAGCAGACTACTGAGATCCTCTATGCTTTGCTGTCCGTTGAGATCAGCGATAATCTCTTTTCCTTCCTTCTCTCCATCTCCATATGGAACGATAACTGCTGTTGTATGATCTTTAATGACCTGAAAGTATTCTGCTGCGGTCTTATAGCTATTCGCTAAAAATAAAGGAAGAATCGTGCCCTTTTCATCGTAATAAGAGCGATAGTACGTATTTTCACTGCGACTAACAGTTAATAGCTCAGTCATGTTTTTTCTTAGCTTAGGTATAAAATAGTTCAAGTCGGTTGCCAGCTCGGCATAATATTTTTGGAAATATATTTCCATAGCCTGTGCGGATAATACGTTACCACCGTAGCAGATTTTGTCACGTTTTAAGTCAATGAACATTTTTTTGGTAATTTCTTTGCCGATTTTAATTTCTTTGAGCCGCTTGAGATTCTCTTCTTCATGATCAATGACATACACCTGCTTTGTTTCATCTCTTCCGTGGCGATTACATCGGCCTGCCGCTTGTGCAATCGAATCCAGACCAGCCAAGGATCGAATGACACAGGTAAAGCTAATATCCACTCCTGCCTCGATGAGCTGTGTGCTGATACAAACGACAGGTTCCTTATCATTTAAATGTTGTTTTACTTTCTCCAATATGCGATTGCGATGAGCCGGACACATGGAAGTACTTAGGTGGTAAACCGGGATTGCACTGTTTCCTTCTGTTAGTCGAAGATATAAATTTTTGACCACCGCTTTTGTATTGAGAATAACGAGTACGCTTGGCTCATCAGCGAGCTTTTGCTCAACAAAATCGGCAAGCTTTTCCGTATTTACAGTGCCGTTCGTCGCCTTGTCAACAATTTCAACCCGCTTAAACTTCTCTATGACATGATCGAGATCATGCACTATTTCCGCATCCGGCTCGATGTCCAGCTTGTTATGTACAAAATCCAATTCCGGTTGGGTAGCAGTGCAAAGAACAATACTTGAACTGGCATACGTTTTCAAAAAATTCAGCGCTTGATTAAACAATGAAATGCAGTGAGTGGGGACTTTTTGGACCTCATCAAAAATGATGACAGACTCACTCAAATTGTGAAGTCTGCGGACATTTCTGCTGCCATCTGCGTAAAGTACATTTAAAAATTGCACCATGGTCGTGAAAATGATGGGCGAATCCCAATTATCCTTAGCCAGCTTTAATTTTTGATGTGTATTCACAACAACATCTTCAAGCTCATGCTCCTCACGATCTATATCTTCTACCTCGTTCATGACCACATTCGAGTGATGCTCCAGAATGTTAGCGTCATCCCGTATAATTTTGCGAACCTCCTGCGCGTTTTGTTCAATAATCGTCGTGAATGGAACGACGTAGATGATATGCTTTTTTTCAAATGTAACTGCATGTTTTAGGGCATAACGCAAACTTGCCAGCGTTTTTCCACCCCCAGTGGGTATGGAGAGTGTATGTATCCCGGAAGGCTTGTCTGCAAATTGCTCACATTGCTCGCCCATTTGTTTTCTAAGCAAATTAATGGTTGTGTCCGCAGCCTCTCCTGATTGCAGAGCGTTAATACGCTCCATTAATCTTTCGTAATACGTTTGAAATAGCTGTTGGCGATTCATCGGTTTATTGTCATTCTTTTCGCCTTTAATATTAATTTCTTCAAAACAACGGGTATTCGTGCGATCCGCATCAATCAAAGCGCTAAAAACAAACTTGGATAAGAACATCATTTTGAGTTCAACGTCTGGATTATGATCCCGTTTCATATAATGAGCCAATTCGGTCCCTGCTTGATTCACATAATGGTAAAATGCAGATTTCTCCATCACCTGCTCATAAAAAAGGCCGACTGCATGATCAAATCCTTCCAGCTCTCGATCACGCACCCGATCCAAAAATTTTGATTCCAGGTCGGGGTCTAAAAAATCCTGCAGATATGCATGGTGTGAAATAATCGCATTCCCTACAACTTCGGATAATAAAGCTTTGTTCATGAAATCCTGCTTATCAAATGTCCCTTGAGGTTGAATGTGAAAAAGATTGTATAATAACTTTCCACCAGCGGTAGAATGATCTACGCTTCCTCGTTTCGGTGGATTGTCAGGATTTTGCACCGCCAAACGTATGTAATCTTGAAACTTTTCTGTGTATTTGCCCAAATCATGCAGCATACCAGCGAGTCCGGTAATATGTCGGATACCTATTTTGTCTCCATAAGATTCTGCTAGCTGTTGAGTTTCCAACAGGTGATCTGCTACCGTCTGAATCTCTTGGTCACTTTCCCGTATGTGGGCAATATATTGCATGTTTTAATCTCCTTTAATTTTATAATTCCCCTTCGAGAATAACCTTTTTCCAAGTAAACACCAATAAAATTCAATTCATGCTCATGCATTATCTTTTGTATACGTTCTGTTCATTTCTTTAATATAAACCAGTATCCCATTATAAGCCTTGTCACTACCCTTTTTAGCACTTATTCCATTGTTAGCAGTAACGAATCCCCTCAATATTACCACACTTAGATTTGTGGATATTTTCCCAAAAGCAGTTTGAATAGTAACAACAGCCTGCTAAATCCGAGAGAGGAATCCTCCCTAGCTAATAGCTATTGGAAACGTAAGAATTAGCTTCCTTAAATCGTTGGTGCTAACGTATAAAGTAATTATAAAAAATTAAGGTTTTTTAGATTTTTTTCTCGTAAAATTATTGCTGTTGTAATGTCTGCTAATGCATAATTTTTTTGTTTCATCTCATTAGTCAAAGCCTTCAATTTCTGCTTTGTAGCTCTAAGTTCTTCTTTCAACTGTTTAATTCTTATTTCATTAGGTTGCTCAGAAACATTAATCCAAGTTTTAATTTCGTCTACAAGCAACCCTTTTGTGCGGCAATAATCTAATAACTCATCATAATTAAATCTATCAACTTGTAACAAAACACTAAATTTACCCAAAATTTTTTCTGTTTTTGGAATGCTTTTATCCATCTTTAGGCGCCTCCTTATATACCCTAATAAACATGTTGAAAGTATATACAATATAATTTTATAGGAAATTTATATAAATCACAGTAATACACCTCTCAAAAGATCAAAAGAATTTATGTTTTGCAGCGTATCCTTTAATTAAAAAAATTGCTTTAAACTAACGATTTATGATACACTCGGCATGTCGCTGAAAGGCGTGGATTGAAAACTATAGAATTATATTGTAGAGCCCGCCCATAGCGGGTTTTCTCATTCTTTTTAAAACATAACTCCCGTCTTTCCTCCTAATCCTCTGTGCCTCTTCGCGAAATTATTTTACACTTAGTTCCTGTCCGTTTTTCTCCAACTCCTTTTATCAACTTCCTATCAAGTTCACTGTTATCATAAGGACAGCCTCTCATGCATAAGCGATCGGCTAATTTGAAAGGTTTCAAGGGTTTCGTCGATCCATTTATTCTTAAGCTCACTTCCTCGATCCGCGCTGATACCAAGTATTTGTCACAATTTTGCTGAATGGCCTTTACTTTCGTCCCATGTGCTTTAAAATGTCGACTTCCATTCTAAGACGTTGATTTTCTTGGCGTAAGGCAATAAGCTCATTCTCTTCGGCAGTACGATTGTCCTTCTCTGAGAACGAACCTGTCGTTTGAGCCTGTTTAATCCAGCGGTCCAGTGCAGATGCACTGAATTCGTATTCATCCACAATATCTGCCCTCGATTTTCCATTCTCGTATAGCCGAACCATTTGTCTCTTGAAATCCGCTGTAAAAGTACGTCGTTGTTTGGGCATAGTAGACCCGCTCCTGATTATGAAATTTCCATTCTACTAGCCCTTAATTTTTCTGTCCAATTAAGTGTAGCCGATCCAACATTCATATATTTCAATCCACGCACTCATATAGAGTGCGACCTAAAACCAGACGGTGCTCCTAAGCCGGTATCACAATTTCAATCCACGCACTCATATAGAGTGCGACGAAATGGTATTGTCCGATCATATCGGCGGGGAAATTATTTCAATCCACGCATTCATACAGAGTGCGACATGCTCTATATCGGTCTGATCCAAGACACAATGGATATTTCAATCCACGCACTCATACAAAGTGCGACAACGATCATGATAATCAAAGCTACGGTAAACGGTAAGATTTCAATCCACGCACTCATACAGGGTGCGACAGCCCTGGCAAGCTGGACTATGAAACGCTGGTCAAGATTTCAATCCACGCACTCATACAGAGTGCGACGCATCCTGCTCCATAATTTCAAGTAATCCGTCATAGATTTCAATCCACGCACTCATACAGAGTGCGACAAGACATGTCGACTGTTTTGCTTACATGGCAAAAGTCATTTCAATCCACGCACTCATACAGAGTGCGACGGGACGACAATGATGGGGATTCCGGGAAGACGATGGGATTTCAATCCACGCACTCATACAGAGTGCGACGACAATACTATAATCAAAAGTATACGGACGCTTTGATTTCAATCCACGCACTCATACAGAGTGCGACAAAATCCGATCCCGCATTAAGTATTTGGAAAACATTTCAATCCACGCACTCATACAGAGTGCGACGCGCTTATGGTCAACTACAACGATATGAGTCCCCGAAAATTTCAATCCACGCACTCATACAGAGTGCGACGGACGCATCGAACGGACGCCGAATACACACATAAATTTCAATCCACGCACTCATACAGAGTGCGACCGCATCTTGGTCAAGTGCAAGTGTTGCTTGGCGATTTCAATCCACGCACTCATACAGAGTGCGACCGAGGCCGAGCGCACCAAGAACGTTATCGAAAATAGATTTCAATCCACGCACTCATACAGAGTGCGACCGGGCTATGGCAGCGCACGCGACTATGTGGACACAATTTCAATCCACGCACTCATACAGAGTGCGACGGCAACCTGTGGGCTGGTAGACAATACCGTAACGGTATTTCAATCCACGCACTCATACAGAGTGCGACGGAATGGGGCGAAATTATTGCCTACTGGCACGATGATTTCAATCCACGCACTCATACAGAGTGCGACCGCGAAAATACAGAAATTGATACCCTAATGATATCAATTCCATACATTTTCGAAAAAAACGATGCTAAAAAAGCTTGAATCAACCATTGACTTCTACCGAAGAAAGTGGATTCTAATCCTTTTCGACAAATTTCGAGGTGCGAAGGATCCGGGGTTTTTATGTGAGCTTCACATTCGCACCTTAACCAAGACGTTACACTCAGGATACCACAAAACATTTTTCCCTCACAGAGAATTCTTTAGTGCTAAAACAATAAGGACTCTGCCCCATCAATCACAATTTGGGCACCGGTAATATGACGCGAATGATCGGAAGCCAGGAACGTTACCAAATCAGCTACCTGCTCGGGTTGACCGGGTCCATCAGCCAACGGCTGCCCTCCTTCGGGAAACTGGACAGGGATAGTAATCTGCTTTAACCTTTCCGATTTCTCCGTAGTTTCGTCAATATTCGTCGAAATCGCTCCAGGATAGATGACATTGACACGAATACGGAACTTGGCCAGCTCCAGCGCAGCCATTTTAGCAAACCCGGTTTGGCCTGCCTTGGACGTACTGTAGGCTGACATTCCAAAGCTGGTAAAGCGCTGATTTCCATTAATGGAGCTGGTAATGATAATGCTGCCGCCACCGTTTTTTTTCAAATGCGGCACGGTATACTTCACCGTCAGGAAAGTACCATCCAGATTCGTAGACAGCGTCTGCCGCCAATCCTCGATACTCAAATCCTCAATCGGTCCGACAACCCCATTAATCCCCGCATTGGCAAAAATGATATGCAGCCCGCCAAACAGTTCAACCGCTTCCAAAACGGCTTTTTCCACACGCATCGGATCGGCAATATCCACGTCAAAAGCCCGAGCCGCACCTTCACGTATAGCATTAATCTCTCTCTCCGTCTCAACAATCCGTTCATTACTGACATCAAAAAGTGCAACATTCGCTCCCTCTCTGGCCATTTGAATAGCCGTTGCCTTGCCAATACCAGAACCAGCCCCCGTGATCAGAGCCGTTTTGCCTTCAAAGCGTGCGCCTCCTGCCAGTGTATAGCTCATATGTACCGCTCCCTTTCAGTATCCTGTATAATCACAAGATTACCCAAAAAGGTATACTTTATAATCACCATTTTTGCGCATTTTTTGTTATTTCTTTGCGATATTCGAGAAAAGGACCAATCATACACCCATTGTCGCACCTTTTCTTCTACTTTCTTGTTGACCGTTAGTTTCTTTCTATGTATTCATCAAAAAAGGACGTTATGCAGCCATCAGTATGGATGCATACGTCCTTTCCTTATTCCGTTTACCACTGCAATTCAATAAATGCAGCATCATCATCAAGCCCTCCGGTATGGGAGGCGTCCAGCAAGATCTGTATCTGCTCATCAGGGACAGGCTCACGAATAGGGTCCAAATCGGATAACCCGTCACTGTATACCTGTAATCTCATCGACATATCTGCGGGTATGCTTCTTTCGTACCAATGAGGCTTACCTCCAATCGAACCACGGCTTGTGGACCAGCGTTCCGCTGTAGAGAAGGTATGATCAAATAATTGGCTGATCTCCTCCGAACCGTTCCATAGCCGCAATCGTGAATCTCCTTGCCAGGCAAGTCTGAGACGCCCGCGGGTGCCGCGCTTCGGTAGCTCGATTTTACCGCAAATATACATCGACTGGCTTCCCTGACGACGTTTATCCTCCAGCACCGAACGCATCAAGCCCGATTCATGGTGTAAAGGCTGCCGATCCAGTTCCTCCGCAGCTGTACCCGCCAAGCGTTCGAGGTACAGCCCCAGTTTATCGGCAGACAGATCCTGCCCCTGTTCCATCCAATCCAGCAAAGAGGAACCCAAATAGCGGGCTGCAAAATCTCCCTGGTAACTAAGCCCGACACCATCACACAGAACAAAACAACAGACGGATTTATGAATACGCACTGCGGCGAAATCCTGTCCGCTTTCACCCATACTGGCAGATTCAGCAGATCTTCCGTAACCATAACGGCACATAAAGCGGCTATGATGCGTCGATAGTGGCTGATCGCCCGTCTGAGAGCTTATGTAGGAAAAATGCTGCGCCAGCCGTGCATTCATTCCCTTCCTTTTGCTCGTGGGGAGCAGAGACAGCAGTGGATTCATGCGTTTACCTCCTTACCGTACAGGCGTTGCGGCCGACATTTGAAAACCAATGGACACCAGTTCCGGACAGGTTCCGGGCAGCATCATAACTGCTCCCTCACCTAGCTGATAATCTGCCTCAAACAGCATTTCCCGATAGCTTTCAGGAAGTACAGAAGACATATTACGCAATTTCACAGCATGTTCATCCTGTAACGGCGTATTATGCGTAAGACCTTTCCAGCGGCGGGGGTCCTGAATAGGCGTTTCCAAAAGTCTGTCCGATAAAAATATATTTTCCACCAGTACATTGCCGTCCGGTACACTCATGCTCATAATACGCTTCGCAATCGGTTCCGGATCATCACCTGTGGAAACCCCATCTGTCATATGACAAACCAAAGGCGCAGGACAATCCTGCATCCCCGGCAGCTCCGCCTGTAAAATACGTTCGGCTTGCAAGAAAGCTTTTGCCGAATCTGAAAACCGTTTGGGTGTCAAATCGGGCAACGAACCAATCGCCGCAATTTCATCAATCCCCTTCACACCGTTGAGCAGATCATATACGTCGTCACTATAGGCCAAAATCGCAATCCGGTAGCGTGCAGTCAGCCGATTTCCTTTAGTCGAACGGAAAACCATCTGCCGGATCGCCAGTGATATGGCTTCATAGACAACATCAATTCGCCGCCGCCCCTCCATGAGCATGTTCATTGACGCGCTAATGTCAATCAGGTAAATGATCAGGGCGGGGGTACGCTGAGAAGCCTGTATGGTATAATTCATCGTTTGCACACGCTCCCCTCAGTTACCTTTTATCATCTTGTGCCACTTCATTCAAGATATGAAAATATGAAAAAATTAAATTTTAGGCAGTCTAAAATTCGTATCGCTTAAAAAGTTATAGATAGAGGAAGCCCGATACCCGACTTCGCCTACCGAACGATAATAGGAAGAATTACTTTCGTACAATGCTCTAAAACGATTGGCAAAACCCTTCGCCTTCGCCGTGCTTCCGCCCTCCTGAGAGGCATAAGCCTTGTTATACAGGGAAATAAGCTGGAGAACATTCTGTTTGTTACTTGCATGAATTGATGCTTTTTGCTTTTGCTCCGTCTCTGCCGCCGCCTTACGTGCTGCCTCTTCCTGCGCTGCGCGGGCAGCCCGGTTCTTTTTCCAAGCCAAATATGTTTCGTACTTCGCCTGCTGATCATACGCTTTCTGCTTTGCCAGCTTGGCGGCCGCCTGCTTGTTTTGTTCCTTTTGAGCAAGGTAGGCTTCATATTTGACCTGCTGAGCTACAAGGGCCTGTTGTTTTTTCTGCTCTTCCTGCTGCTTTTGGGCAGCAAGAGCCTGTTGTTTGGCCTGCTGCCCAGCTTCCTGCCGTTGCTTCTCCGTCAGTGCCTTTTGAGAAGCCTCCTGCTCGGCAGCCAGCTTCGCTTCCGCCGCCTTTGCGGCTTCTTCCTGCTTGGCTGCCTCGATTTGCCGCTGATTGGACTGATCCGCCAGAATATTCACGGCTGGGATGCCAACAGCCAGCAGAACGACAGCCGCCGCCGTTGTCACAATGAACTTTTTGGAGCGGTACCATGCTGCTGATTTTTCCGGCTGCTCAGGCGGCTTGGGATTCAACTGCTCCTCTAGCCCCATAATGGCAGCCGATACCTCCACATGCAGAGGGCTGCCGTCTTCTACAAAATGATACAACGACCGATATACCTCCAGGGCCGCGGCAGGCTTGTTTTGCTTCTCCAGTTCACGCGCCTGCCGGAACAGCTTGTCCGTCACCCCACGCTCTCCTTGCTCCCGGGCCGCCTGGTTCAGTATCGCAGCTTGTTCCGCTTGGAGCGGTGCAACCAAGGAGGGTGCAGCTTCCCCGGACTCGCCAGTAGCTAATGCTGCTGCCTCTGTCGCCTCGGGTTCCACCGTCTTTACTTCAACAGGAATCTCTTGCTCGGTAAGTGCATTGAGTACAACCAGCCATTCACCAAAGGTAGGGCAACTGCTCAGATCCTGACTATCCCAGGCACGGCTAAACAGCTCCACTACTTTGCTTCCCCAACGGGCTTCCAGCGACTTGCGTAAAATATAATAACGTTCGCAAGGCGTCTGCATTTCATTCTGGTCAAAATAACTTTCGCCCCACGCTTTATCGACCACCACACGGTCTGACCATCCCAGCATTTCGCCGATAATAATGGCTCCTGCAAAACGATCCGCATACGCGCTCCATAATCCGCTGTGAACGGTACGGTGCGCAGCATACCCCGGCGAACCCGCCAGTAGAGCATCCGGACGATCCATTTTGGTACTGTACATTTGTTCCACATCGACCAATTCTACAGCTGATGTGCCTTCAGGCAGTTCCACTTCAGAAAAAAACGGAAGCATGACATTCGGCGCAGATAAATCACAGTGCGCTAGTCCTTTTTGCTCCATAGCTGAACCGATCCCTGCCAGCGCCCGGGCCAAAGCCAGACTATCGGAAGCCTCAAGCTGCTGCTGAGCTGTGAGACAATCGAACCATGTCGTCCCATGAATCCATGGCATCAGCACTGCATACAACAAATCAGGCTGCTCGGCGATCAGACTTCCGTTTCTTTCTGGAGTGAGCACATCACGCTTGCATACCTGCAAACCGGGAATATCCCCGTACGCTTCCATATGCTCAGATTGATAAACCATAGCCGGGATACGGAACTTTGGAAAAAACACTTTAAGGGCTTTAGCCTCATGCGGCGCTCCGCTTTTGGCATTGAGCTGGTATACGATCCCCTGCCGCCCTGCTTGAGCATAAGCCAAACCGGGTGCAACAGGATGTCGCCCAATCACATAGGCTGTGCCGTTTATGATCAATTCGTCTCCCGGATTCGGTTGAAAAGACATGGAACATCCCTCTCCTTACATCGTTCAGTATGCTAGTTTCCTCACCCTATTATATACAATCTATGGATGGCAAGAAAACCGGGTGTCCGAAGATCACCCGGTTTTTCCTGATAACCACTATACCAATGTACAGACCATAAGAAATGGTTCAACCATATTGCTTCTTCATAGAGTGGTATATTATAAGGTGATGCTTATCACGCATCTTACTTCGTTTGGTCAACAGTACGGAATTTGTTAGCGATAGCCGTCAGTTCCTGGCTGATGCTGTTCAAAGTCGTTACGAAAGCTTGCATTTGTTTGCTGGCTTCCTGAAACTCTTGAAAGAAGCGTTGTTTGGTCATACCTTCCCATTGACCTTCCATACCTGAGATGGATTGTGTCAAGCTGGAAACGATCTGCTGGCTTTGTTCACCGCTTTGTTTAAATTGGTTAGCCACCTGATCGACCTGTTCCGGGGTAATTAAAATACGTCCTGCCATATTATGAATCCTCCTTGATGATAACTAAATGTTTTGTTTAACTGGTTCAAATTGTACTATGTTTATTTAGTTTCCTACAAAAGGCGAAGGTCCTAATTGTATTAGCCCCACTTTTTGACTATAAAACAGCACCTAACAGCATGATATCAATAGAAGCAGCACCCAATAAGTCCCAAGAAATCAGGATTCTATGAACTGAATGTATAGGAACCTCACATCTAAACATGAGAGTCCCGGGAATCTGCTAAGCGACAGGCTGATCCCTAACTATAGCCGGGTCAGCAAAATACCATTCCTGAGGGTTGCTGGAAGTTGCCTGCTTCAAAATATCCTGATTCAGTGTACCTGCATCCGACGACTGTACACCAGCAATGGCATGCACGACAGACAGCGGGTCCGAAATCGGACCGCTTCCTTCCGAAGGTTGCCCGGGCAAAATAGACGGTGACTGCTGATTCGACCAATCCAGCATCGTAACTGGCCGTCCTAATGGTTGGCTGGCAAATGACAGAATCGTATGATAGTTGTGGTCAACAGACTGAAACTGTTCTGCCTTTCGATTCAGTTGTGTACCTGATGTATGGAGATAAGCATGAATCTGCTCCGACATCCGTTTGGCCTGCATCCAATGATTCAAGACCGACTCACGCGCAGATACATCCCAATCAAGCGATTGTAACGCCTGCTCCAACCCTGCTGTTAACTGTTGAATTTGCTCCGCCGCATGCTGTAGCTGCCCGCTAAGCCCCCGAAGCACATCCGGTTCAACTCGAATGCGCATATCCATCACCCTTCTTCTGTCACTTCTTCTGTCACTGCCGACTGTCTCAACCAATTCAATAATAAATCCACAAACTGATCTCTTGATGCCATGGCTGCAATAAGCCAATCTCCGTTGCCATTAGAGCTCATACGAAATATCCAGTTCATCGTTGGACACAGGACAAAGGCAACCCGCTGTGATTCCCACTCCCTGCCGTTCCAGACCAGTAATTGCAGTTCTCCTTCGGCTATACGGGAACTCAATGACTGGGCAAGTCTCGCAGAACCTTCTGCATCTCCGCTCGCCTCGGTCAGTTTGCTGTTAAGCTGAGAAACACTGTCTCCTGCAGATTGCTTGTAAATTTCATTAAATGCCTGCTTGGAGAACATAAGTGCGGGAGATTCAGGCACGAGCCGATCTACCCAGCCCATTTTATCAATCAATGTCTCGCAAGCCTTCTCCACATTACCCAGATCATACAGGCGGTACTCATCGGGTTCATCAACGGATTTTACTAGCTCCACGACACGCTCGTTCGTGCAATGGAGGTAACCTTCGAACTGCTTGCCGCCCCGCGCATAGCGTATGCGGCAAGCCCGGTTAGATAATCCCGCGATAGCAACCCTCGAAAAAACGGTAGGGGGCATTGCCAACTCAGTACCCTCATCTACTCGCTTTAGATAACCCTTTTCCAGAAGAGAGGCTTTTACCTGCTCCCACTCTTCCGCCAACTCTTCTGCCAGATAGCCCTTAAACGGATCTTCCACTCCAAGCAGCCTGTCAGAACCCAACACGCCTGCCAGGAAAAACAGTTCCTTCGACTTGAGGGTTATTAACTTCTGCTTGGAAGCTTGAAACGTTAACATTATGAGCCACCTCCCTTCAAACTACAACATGCCATCGGTCACGAATTTTCGTTATCCAATCCTCACAGCTCACTTGCTCTGAGAAGGGAATTGCCGCTTTTACCCTGGTAAATTTGCGTCGTACGTAGTATCCCTGCCCAGGGGGCAGGACTTTTAGGCCACCAGCGGCGGCATTCGCTTCTGAATAGGGGATACGAAAGAACGATAAATCATTCGAATCCAGTGTTCCGAAAAGCATGCCGCTTTGACTTGCCTTAACATCATTAAACCAGTCCACGCCAAAGGTTGGGAAATCAGATGGCACGCCCGACAGCACGACATGCACATTGCGATCACGTCCCAACCGCACAATGGCAGAAAGCTGATCCTTTATCGTAAAATCGTTCAATTGCTTGCTTAGCATATCCGCATCATCAATGACCAGCAGCAATTCGGGATCATTTCCGTCCTTGTTCCTCTGTTGAACGATATCATACATTTGCTGTACCAAAGGTCCAAGCTCTTCCTCGCTTTCAGCAGCAGCCTTGACATGAGGAAGATGTCGCAATCGGGATAATCCCCCGCCTCCATAGCGGGTATCAACCGTATAGACTTCCAATTGACTCGGCGATGTGTAATAAGCCAGCGAAATGATCCAGCTCATGAGGAAAGAGGTTTTCCCTCCCTCCATAGGACTGCCCACGATAAAATTAGGACCTTCCTTGAGATTCAGTAAGAAAGGCTCCAGATCGTCGCTCTGTAGCCCTACAGGCACCTCATAAGGAAGCGCGCCCGAAGGCCCACTCGTCCCGTCCCACTGCTGAAGCAGTTCCGCCAACGGGATTCGCTCGGGCAACGGAAGAATGGCTGGGGCGTTTTTGCCCTTCCATTCCTGTACGATGCCCGCGATATTGCGGCGCAACCGTGCTGAACGTTCCGTTTCATCTTCTCCGGGTGAAGGCAACGCCGCCTGGAACTCCAGCGGCGGGATATGCCCTTTAACCAAAGCCCGGCCCGGGATTAGAGGCCCTGGTGTTTTGGCTGGTCGTCCTACCGCATAATAATAATCACTCGGGTCAGACATTTCAAAAGAAACGGCGTTCGGAATATTACTGCGGAACTTCTCAAACACATCAGTAATCCGATTCGCTGTAATGATAAATGTAATGCCGAGACTGCCACCTTCACGCAAAAGAGATTCCAGCAGCTCATTTTCATCTGGATAAGCATTACGGAAATTAAGGTAGCCGTCAATGACTACGATAATTTGCGGCACATCCTCAACAGCAGAATGTCGATAAGAGCTTATCGTTTTGACACCAGCTTCGGAGATCATGTCCTTGCGTACAGCCACCAGCTTGAACAGATAACGGAACAACCGCTTGATCCGGTCGTCCTCCTCTGCCATCATAACAGCACCGATCTGGGGGAGTTCCCCAAAGTCACGCATCGTTCGACCCATATCAATGATATAACCGTTCCAACGGTTGGCATGAAAGCGTTGAGCCATCGACATCAGCATTGTCTGCAAAAAGGTCGTTTTACCCATGCCCGGCATACCGTACACTGCCCAATGACCATGATCCAGTGATGCATAAATCGGCTCTTGTCGCTGGTTCGGCAAATCATCAACCAGACCCATGACCGCCTTCAGCTCTTGAGGCGCTGTTGTACTGTCCGTTTCGGCGCATGGAGACAAATCAGTTAAATCCAGCAATTCAGGCAGCGGCGGAAGCCACGGTCCCTGAAGCCGTTCGATCCCTGCCTTGGCAGCTTCTTCTGCAATATAATCAATGAATATCTGGAGCTGTTTGGGAGCTTCTTCTCCTTTTAAGCCTGAGCTTGCCCGTTCGCCGCCAGTCAGCAGCGCTTCACGCTTGCCGTTCAGTCTAACCTCATGTACAGGAAGTGCGGAAGAAATATCGCTGTTGCCTACATACGGCGCACCGCTCCAGGCAAACTGCATCTCTTCAAACACCTCATCACTACCGACCTGAAAATACCCTCGTCCCGGCTTCGTGATCCACGCGGCATTCGGTATTTTCAACATATCACGGCTGTCGCCTTCGCTCTGCACCCGTAAGCAGATACGGAACCTGGAGTTACTCCAGATTTTATCGTCCACCACGCCGGCAGGCTTTTGAGTCGCCAAAATCAGATGGACACCCAATGTCCGCCCAATGGCGGCAATACTGATCAGCTCATCCATGAACTCGGGCTGATCCCGTTTTAATTGTGCAAATTCATCAATAATAATAACCAGATGAGGCAGCGGCTGTGCGTGCCGCTGCCGAAGCAATCTGTAATATTCATCAATATGCTGTAAATTGCCCGCATCGTTTAATATTTTCTGTCGGCGAACCAGTTCTGCTTTTAATGAAATTTTGGCGCGTTCGATCAGGTTATTGTCCAAATTCGTAATCGTGCCTACTACATGCGGCAAATTAACGAACGTATTGGACATACCGCCACCCTTGTAGTCAATCAGCATAAACGCAAGATCATGCGGGTGAAACTCAGCGGCAAAGGAGGCTACGATGGACTGAATAACCTCACTCTTCCCTGAACCTGTCGTACCCGCGATCAAGCCGTGGGGACCGTGTCCCTGACGCTCGATTTTATCATGCAGATTAATCATGATCTTCTTGCCGCCTGCCCGCACACCCATGGGTACAGGTAAGGTATCAGGATGGCGATTGCGCCGCCACCGTTCTGTCACGTCCAGTTCTTCCACACCCGCTACGCTCATCATATCGAACAGAGGCAGCACAGAGGGAATATCGGAAGCCGAGGAACGCTTCAAGCGAATAGGAGCCATATACCGCGCCAATGCATCTGCTTCCTCTCTCGACAGACGATCCGGTTTAAAACTTTGCTGTTCAACCTCCGGTGACTCCGATTTGCGAGCATATACGCCCTGCTCCTTGGAAGCCTCCACGATAAGCTGACACTGCATCGGCAAAGCTTCCTTGCGGGAAGCCAGCACGATGGTACACGCATCAATTGCCCGTCCGTCCTCCAACAGCAACGGAAGCAGCGGCTCTTCCTCAATTAGCTGGCTATCTGATAAAACAACCACATAACACGGGATTTCCATCCCTTTTCCATTACGTTCGTTGCGGTTGTTTTTACGGCGGTTCAATCTGGCAAACAGAAAGTCGGCCAATTGATGGGCACTGCTGCTGCGGTCTGACATCATCCGTCCGGTTCTGTCATCGTCCCACACATGCGGAAGCCAACGCATCCAATTCCATTCATTTTCTTCCCGCTCATCATAAAAGGAAGCTATTTTCACTTCATCCGGCGAGTGACGAACAGCCACCTGTGCCAGAATCACTCTTAATGCTGCCAGAGTGTGCTCTCGCTCTCCAACCAGCCCAACCACCTTGGATTGGAACAGCGGTAATGCAATGGACGCAGCGTCCACCAGACGAAACTCTTCCCCAAGTTCATCTGCAGCCCCTAACAATGGGTCTCGGTCATAGCCGTCCGGACGCGGGATTTGCAGCTTGATATGAAACGGAACTTGTCCGGTTCCAATACGCACTTGCAAAAAATCCTCGTCCTCCGGCGAACGCTCCCAGAGAGAGCTGTTACGGTTTTTGACGATTTGAGCGCAAATTTGCGGGTCACCGTGAATTTCATACAGCGTGCGAATTTGCTCTTCGCGTTTCAATTCAAGCTCTTCCCGATGCTTCTGAAGCTGTTCCCGGTACATCCGGTCACGTTCTTCCAGCTTGCGCTTGTATTCCTTCTTATTGTTCAAATATACGAAAAAAGGAATGGTATAGGATGTAAGCATCATGACCACAGTAACCATCTGAAACATCAGATAGTTACTGTTGCCCATCTTGCCTGTTTTGCTCATATATACGTAAAAACCAATCGTTACCAACGTCATCATTAACGGAATAAGTATAGATATAATGGAAAAAGACGGCTTGCTCGGCTCAGCCGGAGGCCGTAAAATCTCCAGCTTCTCCTCTCGGAGCGCCGGTCTTAATCTCGGGGAGCGCTGGTATAATACATTCAAGACAAAAGTCCCCCTTTTCGCTTACTATTTCATTTTACCAAGGTTTCATATAATTTCATGTGTGTATTTACCCATTTTTTTCACTTTGAAACAGCGAACGACGTCCATATACAGGAGCTTCGTCCCGGGTTGTCGAAAAAGCGCGCTGAATACGCACCGTACAGCCTTCCCGCAGACCCGCTCCTATCAGCAGTTGGTCGTCATCCACTCTGAACCAAAGACCCTCCGGGAATTTTGCTTCCATAATATATTGCATTCCTTCCGCAGGAGGCTCACCAAAAATACGCACACCCAGCATCAGCTTCAAATGATCCACCAAGTATTCATCAGCCACCTCGATGTCAAACCACTCTGTTTCCTGTCGTCCCGAAAGCACGGTCAGGATCATCTGTCATCCCTCCCGATCCTTAATATATACAGTAAAGCTCACACAAACAGCCTATTTTCTATGGAAATATGGCTATCGTAACTGTAGCATCCGCCTATTAGACTGTCAATTTGTTACAAACTACCCACTCGAGCTATCAAATCACGACTTTAGTTGTATTTTTATATCTTAAAAGAGTCATATGAATCAATATGTTATACTTTCATAGTTTTGCAGTATTCGCATATACGCCATTTTGTCGATGGATTAGAAGCAAATTTGATTGTTTGTAGAGTATTGTGAACACTTTGTAAATTTTTCAGACCTTTATGTTTTTATAAGGTGTTTTTAAGGTAATTTTAAGAAACGGGCACTACAATAAAGCCATGAAATAACTCAAGCGAGGTGATTTTTGTGAGAACATTAATTACATTTCAAAACAAACGTATTCCCGTATACTTCAACCAAGAAAACAAACAACCTGTACAAAAAACATTAAAACTTCTAAGCAACACTTTGGAGAACAAAATCTCCAGAGGCAAGCGTGCCCTTCAAAAATGTCTTAACTCTTTGATCAGTATAGAAATTGTCGGTTGTGAAGCCATCCTGCATAGCGTTAGTGAAAATGATTCATTGGCACTGTCCCTCTACTAAGAGGGACTTTTTTTGTTCCGAAATCATAGCAAAAAAGAGAGAGTGACTAAGCACTCTCTCCGTATTAGCAGCTTTGAAACATGATACATGTAACTAGCCGAGCCTATCATTTTATAACAATCTGCTTATATTTCTTTTGCGATAACCTTTTTTGCCGCCTCGTTCCAACTTCTGCGCCTTCTCAATTCGTATTCTAAACAGTTCCAGTAAATTAGCGCGTGTATGCTCTTCCCGGCAGTTGTCCAGCTTTTTCAGGATAAAACGGTCAATGGACATATGACTCAGGCTCCTTTACAACATGCTGCCCCTGCTTTCCAAGGGGATGATCAGGCTATCCATTTTTAACCATTCTGCTTGTAGTTTAAACAAATAGGCACCCTGTTGGATAAAACAGGCTGGATTACATAACCTTTAAAAAGGGTAAATACATAAAGTTTCAAAGGATTGACCGCTTTAAATCTGGAAGCTATGAACAAGGAGCGAGCAGAAACTATGGAAAAGCACAGATTGGCTAAAATAGGCTGGATATTTTTATACACTTTGTTGTTGCTGACAATTCTGTCTGCATGTAGCAGGGAAAAAGCCTCTACCCGCAGTATGGCCCAGCATGAGGCTGAGGCCCGCGCCTACACTGTTACCGGCAACCCAAACCAGAATACGTCCTCCCTGGATGAACGAGCTGCCAATCGCACCCCTGTACACCAACAAGGCAGCAGTTATGTCGAAATATCAGGCGACGTAAATATAGACAGAAAAACCGTAAAGGTCACAGGGCGCTCCAACCTCCCCGCCGGAGCGCGGATTAAGGGTAATCTCGCGGTCAAAAACTCCCTGCTCACCGGGTACACGGACGAAGCAACTGTTCAAAAGGACGGAAGCTTTGTACTTCGTGTGCAACGGCCAGGCATACAGGGCAGCATGGATCTGACGGTTTTGTTCCGTCCGGCTGACCAAGACGACCCGATACGCAATCTTTACGGCAGCAGTGGTGAGAAATTGGAAGGCCCCTACGTATATCAATACGAAGAAAAGGAACAGCTTCGGCAAGAAGTCCGAATTGGCGCGGAGTTTGATCCTGAGCAGGAACAAAGCACCCCGCTGGTTAAGCCTGTCTGGAACAAACCAAAGGATTACGGTGGCCCCAAAGTGTGGATCAAGCCGGATGTGAAGCAGGAAGGCAACTATTATCATGTATATGCGCGCAGTAATTTGCTGGAAGGATCAGATGTCAAGCTCACTATTGATTTCCCGGGACGCTGGCAGTTCGGCTATGATGATCAAACCAGAGTCATGCCTGACGGCTCTTTCAGCATGAGGGTCAAAAAACCGAGCCTGGCTAATCGTTACACCATGGTTATCATTTTCGAGCCTAATGAAGACATGTGGGCGAATGCGAAACGAGTGTATGGAGCAAGCGGAGAGCATCTTTCCGGCACGCTAGTTAAATCCGCAGACGACAAAGAGGGCTCCAAACGGATTGAAGCCCGTATCCCTATTCAACCCAAATCATAATTGGACAGCACATGGCTTGCAGGGTAGTGTAACTTGTCGGTCACTAAGGCAGTATGGTGACCGGCGTGCCGATGCTCACCTTTTCCTGAAGCTCCAGCACATCCTTGTTCTGCATACGTATGCAACCATGCGACACCAGCTTGCCAATGGACCAAGGCGCATTGGTGCCGTGGATGCCATAATGCGGCTTGGACAGCCCCATCCAGAACGCTCCAAAGGGGCCGCCGGGATTGGGCTGTTTATTGATGATGGTAAATTGTCCGTGCGGTGTCTGTGTAGCGATTTTACCGATACCGACCGGATAACTAAGTACAGTCTGATCGCCATCTTTTAAATACAGACGACGATCCGACAAACTCACCACGATACTATAATTCGGCATATACTCACCCCTCTACAGGATATGCCGACCACACCGCAGATTCTCCTGTGACTTTTACAAATAACCTTTCTTCATCTCACCACTCCACATCACGTCTCCAGCCACTTCGATTACCGACTCGGCCTTGATTTGTGCTTGAACGTTGATCCTTTTTCCGCCGATCTGCTTCTTTACGTGCCTGATACTCCAGCTCCCGCTGCATTTTGCGATAGTTGTTCACTCTGGATTCAGATAGCTCACCACGCTGCACAGCTTCCTCTACCGCACATCCCGCTTCTCCCTGATGCTTGCAATCTGCAAAACGGCAATTTTGTGCCATTTCAGTAATATCCGCGAAGGTATTGGCGACTCCGGTGGAATCATCCCACAGATTCAATTCACGCATTCCCGGCGTATCCAGCAGAACGGCTTGCTTCAATATGGGGAACAACTGTCGGTGGGTGGTCGTATGACGCCCTCGACTGTCCTCTTCCCTCACATCCTGTGTAAGCTGAACTTCGACCCCAGACAGCCAGTTCACAATCGTTGATTTGCCGCTGCCGGATGAGCCTGTTAAGGCAACTGTACGCCCGGGTTGAAGAAACGCCTCCAGTTGCTCTCTCCCTTCGTTCTGCAAGGCAGAAATAACGATGACTGGCACACCAGGGGCCACCCCCTCCGCTTCGGCCACCCGCTCTTCCACATCGGGACAAAGATCGCTTTTGCTCAACACAACGACCGGATCGACCCCACTGTTCCACGCCATAATTAGATACCGTTCCAGCCTGCGCACATTAAAATCGTGATTCAGCGCATTGACGAGAAAGAGCGTATCTACATTTGTCGCAATCAATTGCTCCTTCGTCTCAAAGCCCGCAGCCTGCCGGGATATCCGACTTTTACGTGGCAGCACGGCATGAATGACTGCATCAGAGACTCCATCTGGCACGGTGACAGCCACCCAATCCCCCACAGCCGGCATTTCTGCCGGATCGACGATAGCATGTCTCAGCTTGCCGGAAGCAGCTCCCCAGCGTTCTCCATCCATAGTCATAAGCTTTACTTTTTGACCATAATCGGCAATCAGACGGGCAGGGCGTACCTGTGTATTTTCTGCTCGTTCTTCAAAGCTTTGTTTCCATTGATCCCAAAAGCCGTTCCAGTAATCAGACCAGCCGTATTCATGTATACTCATTGTTTTCCTCCTGTGAATCATCGTTTATTGCTGATGTTTAAAGTTGATGTGTTTTTTATTTTCGTGCTATTCGGTGTTTATAAATGTTCTCTCCCGCGAGCAAACAACGCAAAAAATCCGCAGGGAAACCCCTGCGGAGGGTGTATGATTCAGGCCGAGGCTATCCCAAGACCCTAATCATAAAAAAATCCGCAGGGAATGACTCCCTGCGGATTTCATCGGTTCTACTGCTCAACCGAATGCCATGTAAAAACTATACTTATTTCATATAGTCTTCAACTATGCATCATCCGTGCGGGAGACAACGTCATACTGCTGCTGAACCAATCCATTCATGTTCGTACGCATATAACATCGCCTCCTCCTAAAATTTCCTTAATCATACAAGTCCACAATTCGTCTGTCAAGTCTGCCGCAAACCTTTTTTTAAAATCTTTTCAAGTTTCTTTTAGCGCACTTGATCCCAACGCGTCCACATCTCACGTGGATTCAATTCATACATTTCACGTTCCCTGTACATAAACTGATGCATAATCAGCTCACGCCGAATTGTCGCAAAATCCTCATGATACTGCTTAATCCACTCGTTTAGCTCACGTTCAGGATACACGCGGCCCGGCTCCAGCTTTTCTGCCAGCATTTGAAGCACGATCAGCTTTTTCTTGTATTGCGAGGGAATTTGACGCAGCTTGCCGTCCTTGGAAAAAAAATTGCGCAAGACTGTCGCTTCCAGCGTTTCATTAACCTCTGACATTTCTTCCTCCCCCTCTCCTTTTTCAAAAATAAACCGCACTGTCGCTTCGGCATGCTGCCTGATCAGTTCAGGATTCAGTGTGAAATATACCGTATTCTTATCACGCCGCTCCTTGATTAACCCCGCTACACGAAGCTTGGAAGCATGATGCGTGACAGTCGGTTGGGATAAATTCAGTTTTTCCGCCAACGCCTGACCATGCATCTCTCCACGTGACAAGAGCAGTAATATACGCATACGCGTAGGATCAGCAAGCGCTTTATGATAGTTGACCATTTTATCCAGTTGCAACGTTAACGCCTCTTTTCATCACTAACTACTCTCCATATACTTTGCGTGAAAAATTAAATTCTACACATAACAATAGATATATATCTAATTATATGATTGTTAAAAATAGCTGTCAATCGTATCATTCTTTTACTTCTTTCTGAAAACGGCTGGATATTGTGTACGCATTGCGGTAGGATGATATTACTTGACTTTTGTGCAGAGATTGCATATATTCAATTGTTTCGCCTTTTCAAATTTTTATGAATTAGCGCTTTGAAACGTCTACCATACTACTGCAAAACAGGCGCAACAGACCAATATAACGGGAGGTTCATCGAGATGCACGACGTAGTCATTATCGGAGGCGGGCCTTGCGGGCTGTCCGCTGCAATCGAATGCAGCCGCAGAGGCTTGCAAACCGTCATTATCGAAAAAAGTAACATTGTTCACTCTATTTTTCTGTACCCGACGAACATGCAGTTTTTCAGCACGGCTGAACTGCTGGAAATTGGCGATGTTCCGTTCAGTACGCCTAATGACAAGCCTTACCGTCATGAAGCACTGGCGTATTACCGCAAGGTAGCTGCACGTTATAACCTGAACATCCGTCATTATGAGGAAGCAAAAACGATCACACGACAGAATGATACTACATTTACTGTACATACGGTGAGCAAGCAGGGAATAGCCAAAACGTATTCGTCACGCTATGTCGTCGTGGCTACAGGATATTTTGATCATCCGAACTATTTGGGCATTCCCGGGGAACAATTAGATAAAGTTACTCACTATTTCAGTGAAGCCCATCCCTATACCGGCACGCGGGTCGCAATCATCGGCGGCAGCAATTCTGCGGTGGATGCAGCGATGGAACTCGTACGTGTCGGGGCTACCATTGACATGGTGTATCGCCGAACCGAACTGTCTGAATACATTAAGCCGTGGGTTCGCCCACTGTTCGACAGCATGGTACAAAAAGGAAAAATTACGCTCCATCTGGGCGCGCGCATCACTGAAGTTCATCCGGATTATGTAGTGGTCACCCCGTTGGAGGCAGAAGCTTTCCGGCTCGAAAATGATTTTGTACTGGCACTGACCGGGTTTCACCCGGAACGGAAGCTACTGGAGTCTGTAGGGGTCCACATGGCTGAGGGTCTGGACAAACCGGAATATGACCCTTCCACGATGGAGACCAATATACCGGGTATATATGTGGCGGGTGTCATCGCTTCTGGCAGCAATGCCAATGAGGTGTTCATTGAAACAGGCCGCTGGCACGGTCGCCAAATCGCTGAACATATTCAAAGCTAAATGAACTAAGGAGAACACATATATGGATTACAGTTCACTCATCCTGCTGGTACTGGCTGGTCTTGGAATTGTCAGCGGCAACTCCACCGTCACCATTGCCATGGTCGTACTACTGCTACTTCGGGTAACCCATTTTCATACTGCTTTCCCCTGGCTTGAAAAGTATGGATTGACGATCGGGATCATCATTCTAACCATTGGTGTGATGACCCCACTGGCCAGCGGTAAAATCAGCATTAGCCAGGTGATGGAGTCCTTCCTTCACTGGAAGTCGCTGCTCGCTATTGCTATTGGCATCCTGGTAGCCTACCTTGGCGGCCGCGGAGTAACCCTGATGTCCGGACAGCCCATCATTGTGACGGGTTTGCTTATTGGAACCGTGATTGGTGTGGCCTTCTTCAAAGGCGTTCCTGTAGGACCGCTCATCGCCGCCGGGCTGCTATCGCTGTTAATCGGACGCACCTAGACTTCCTCGCTTATCCTTCGTCTGGCGCTGGCAGATGCTGTCTATAAAAAAACGTATTTGACCAGCAGCAGACATAAGATTGAAAAAGGCAGTCAACGCAAAAGACGAATGAACCTGAGCAATCTGCATGACGGACTGAATTCAGTCCCGCTTTGTGTTATACTCTTATCGCATAATTTGGTAAATGCAGGAGGCTTGACCGATGTCCCGACAATTTGTAACGGAAGCTGTAATGGTTGCCATATATGGCCAACTGCTTACAACTCCCGCCCCTGTGGAATATATAGTGCCTTACACGTCGCTGCTGGAGCTATACGAATTTCAGGATAGCACGGAACCGCTCATGGATAATCCTGCGGACGATCAGCATGTGAAGCGAAAGGTAAGCGAACTGATCAGCTATTTTGAGGAACCTTTGAATCAGAAAAAAATCCGGCGCGCGCTTCAGATGCCCTGGGCCAAAAGTTTGCCTATCCTGTTCGACGCTAACACCACACTGATCGTCATTAATGCCGTCGATACTGCGCATTACGGAGAATATTTTGATCCAATCGAGACCGAACTGGTGCTAACAGCCCAGCGTGAAGAATTACCCATTTTGACAGATCAACTGGACTGGATTCATCGCATTATTGAAGCTTCCGTACCTGTACATGTGTACGACATTGACGATTTTGATTTTGCGGTGGATGGTCCGATGCTTAACAACCCTTAACATACAGCACACGCGCCCCAAGGACAACAAAACGGCGGAGTATCACACACAGGTTTAATCCCCTGTCATGCGATATTCCGCCGTTTTTTCATGACCCTAAACGGTTCACCTGCTCGCTATTTCTAACGTTAGAGCATTAAGACTGCTCTTCCTCGGCATACGTGTAAATAATGTCGTCATGTTCCTCCAGATACTTTACTTCCAGATGATGACCCTTCAAATACCAATAATCCTGGTCCTCCATATAAAACGTGATGCCAGCCGCTTCATGTTGTAGTACAGGGTGCTGCGGAGGCTCTACGGCAATTCCCAGAGAGAAGCCTGGATGTAACCCACCGCCAGAACTATAGCGGGCAAAAAAACGGATGGTATCTCCACGGTTCAGACCAAGCTCCTTGATGTACCACTGTGCCGCTGGTTCAGTTACCTGTATGCTCATGCGTTATGCTCATCTCCTTGTACAATTCTGTCCTGTTAACTATATCATAGCATTGTTTAGAATGACCACCAACGGCCCCTTGCTCAAATGAAAATCTCCAGCGAGCGATATACATTTTTTTGAAAAAGGTTTGACAATTCGCAAAAGACGGTGTTAAGATTCAACCATACGAGATCCATTTTGAAATTAATTACCAATTTGAAACGATTACTCATGTTCAGAATGAATCCAATTCGAAGAAGAAAGGAGTGTTACCGGTGCTAAACATTCATCTCGCCTTTTACCCAACCCTACAAACACAACAACTTCATACCGGAGCATCTCCCTTGACGCATCCTTCGGAATTAGGCCATTCACGTTGTATGGTCTAATACGAGTGGCTGCCTGCGTTTGAGCAGTTTTTCAGTGGTGAGTGTGCTGAAAATACCTGCGCGCCATATGATATTGAGATTTAAGGCATATCGTCTGCGGACGGTATGCCTTTTTTGCGCCTGTTAGCGGATTGAAGCTAGTGGTAGCAAGCCGTTATTGTTTATTCAAAATGGTACGACAACTCTCGCATGAGCTTTTCATGAAAGGATGGGATTCCTCTTGTTTTCGGTACTCAAAAATTTAAGCTGGTTTTTTAAAAGAGAACGAAGCCGGTACTCGATTGGGCTGTTTTTGCTGATAGCCGTTGGCGTGCTGGAGCTTGCTCCGCCTCGGCTGCTAGGTAGCGCTATTGATGAGATCGTACGCGGTTCAATTTCATGGTCCTCGCTCTGGCATTATATTTTTTATATTTTAGGCATTCTTGCCGTCATCTACTACATTACGTACATATGGATGCACAAGCTGTTTGGTGGTGCCAATCTGGTGGAGCGCCTGTTGCGCACACGCTTTATGAACCATCTGCTGCGGATGACACCTCCATTCTTTGAACGCAATCGTACTGGTGACCTGATGGCTCGTGCTACGAACGACCTTCGCTCCGTCGCTAGTACTGCGGGCTTTGGTATGCTGACGTTAACTGACTCTACAGTTTACCTGAGCGTCGTGCTGGTCGCCATGGGCACCCTGATTAGCTGGAAGCTGACGCTGGCGGCGGTTCTGCCCCTTCCTTTTATCGCGCTGGCAATGAGTATTTACGGTAAAGCCGTTCACGAGCGTTACACGCTGGCACAGGATGCATTTGGCGATATGAACGACCAAGTGCTGGAATCCGTGGCAGGTATCCGGGTCATTCGCGCCTATGTACAGGAACGAATGGATGAAAAACGGTTCGCCGATATTACCGATGACGTATTTCGCAAAAATCTGGCGGTCGCCCGAATGGATGCTCTCTTCGAACCGACGATCCGCTTATGCGTAGGACTTAGCTATGTGATCGGACTTGGCTATGGTATTTATCTGGTATTTCATAACGATATCACGCTGGGTGAACTGGTATCCTTTAACATGTATCTGGGGATGATGATTTGGCCGATGTTTGCCATTGGCGAGCTGATCAACATTATGCAGCGCGGTAGCGCTTCCCTCGATCGGGTGAACGAAACTCTCCATGTGGAGCCGGACGTACAAGATGCAGCTCAGCCTGTAACGGTTAACCACCCCGAGTCCATTACGATGAAAGATGTTACCTTCCGCTATCCAACCTCATCTGTTGACAATCTGTTACATGTGAATTTGGAGCTGAAACGTGGAGAAACGCTAGGTGTCGTCGGCCGAACAGGCAGCGGGAAATCCACCCTGCTCAAACAGCTACTGCATGAATACCCGACGGGTAGCGGTGACATTTTAATCTCTGGCACTCGGCTGGAGGACATCGCTGTTGAACAACTGCACAGCTGGATCGGCTACGTGCCACAGGAGCAAATTCTGTTCTCCAAATCAGTGCGTGAGAACATTCAGTTCGGTAAACCGCGTGCAGGTGATGACGACATCATGGAAGCAATCCGTACCGCAGCCTTCGATCAGGATTTAGGCACCTTGTCTGATGGACTGGATACACTCGTCGGAGAAAAAGGCATTGCCCTGTCCGGCGGCCAGAAGCAACGTGTTTCGCTGGCACGCGCCTTTATCGGCGATCCTGATATTCTGGTGCTAGACGATGCACTGTCCGCGGTTGATGCTCGAACAGAAGCACGTATTATTGATAATGTCCGGCGTAAACGCTCGGGTAAAACAACTCTGATCTCCACTCACCGTCTCTCGGCTGTAGAACATGCAGACCGGATCGTCGTGCTGGAGCAAGGACGCATTATTGAGGAAGGAACCCACAACGAGCTGCTTCAGACGGACGGATGGTACCGTCAACAGTATGAACGACAGCAAGTGGAATCTGTTCTGACCTCAGGGGAGGTATCCTAATGAAACCTAATATCGGCAAAAGGCTATTCCAGTATGCCCTGACGAGCAAAGCGGGCTTTATCGCCGCACTCATCGCGTTGGCTATCGGGGTAGCCGCTGAGCTGGCCGGACCCTTCATCGCCAAAACGATGATCGACGACCATATGCTCGCTATTGAAAAACCGTTTTACGAGACAACTAGTGTGGACGGTACCGTAAGTTATGCCGGAACCCATTTTAAGCGTGAAGACCGCTTTGAGGCCGGGGAGCCCAAAGGGCGCGAAGCAAGGATTTTACAAGTTGGGAAATCCTTCGTATTTATTGATGGCTCGGTGCAGGTGGCTGACGGTAACCGCTCCTTTGCGAACGGCACGCTGACGGTGACACGCGGCTCCGACACCTTTCGCTATGATGCCAAGGCTTTGACAGCCGATGAGCTATATAGCTTTTACAAGCCGGAAATGCCCGGTATCTTTCAACTGATTGGCTGGTATTGCTTTTTTCTGGTCATTTCGATCTTTGCTGAATTTGGCAAAACCTACTGGCTGCAATCCTCGGCCAACAAGGTTATTCAAAAGCTTCGGCTTGACCTCTACGCACACATTCAACGGTTGCCAGTTTACTTTTTTGACAATCTGCCCGCAGGTAAGGTCGTATCCCGTGTTACGAATGACACAGAAGCGGTAAAAGATTTATTCGTCGCCGTACTGTCGAACTTCACTTCAGGTATTGTGACGATGGCCGGTGTATATGTCGCACTCTTTTTGCTGGACTTCAGACTGGGTCTGATCTCTCTGTTCATTGTACCGCTGCTGATCTTGTGGATTGTGCTGTACCGCAAGGTCGCCACCCGCTTTAATACGATCATTCGGTCCCGGCTCAGTGAGATTAATGCGATTATCAATGAATCTATTCAAGGGATGTCCATTATTCGCGTGTTCCGGCACCAGAAACAAACGCAACATGAGTTTGAAGAACTGAACGATGATTATATGAAGCATCAGAATAAAATGCTGAATTTGAACGCCTTCACTTCACACAATCTGGTTAATGTGCTGAGAAATCTTGCCTTTGCCGTCGTGTTGTGGTATTTCGGAGCCGAGGCGCTTGGCACGACTGGCAGTGCTGTATCACTAGGCGTACTATACGCCTTCGTCGATGTACTGGGACGACTGTTCCAACCGATGACTGGTATGGTCAACCAGCTTGCGGTGCTGGATGCTTCAATCGTATCCTCGGGACGGGTATTTGAACTGATGGATGAAACCGGAGAACAGGTAACAGACGGCACGATGCCGCGTTACAAAGGTCTGGTGGAGTTCGACGACGTAACCTTTGCCTACAAAAAGGATGCTGTCCTTAAACATATTTCCTTTACTGCACATCCCGGCCAAACGGTTGCTCTCGTCGGACATACCGGATCAGGCAAAAGCTCGATTATTAACCTGCTGTTCCGGTTTTATGATCCGCAAAAAGGAACGATCACCATTGACGGAACCTCTGTCAAGGACATTCCGAAGCAGTGGCTACGCCATCATATGGGAATCGTTCTTCAAGATCCATATTTGTTTACAGGTACAGTAGCCTCCAATGTCAGTCTGGGAGATAGCCGGATTACCAGAGAACAGGTGAACAAAGCACTGTGTGATGTTGGGGCTGACAAACTGCTGGCCCACTTGCCACAAGGCTTTGACGAGCCAGTGATCGAAAAAGGAAGTACTTTATCAGCCGGGCAGCGTCAGCTCATTTCCTTCGCCCGCGCGTTGGCCTTTGATCCGGCGATTCTGATTCTCGATGAAGCTACTGCCAATATTGACACTGAAACCGAGGCGCTTATCCAATCTGCGCTGGAGGTGCTCAAGAAAGGGCGTACTACCTTCATCATTGCTCACCGTCTGTCGACCATCCGCAGTGCGGACCAAATTCTGGTGCTGCATCGGGGTGAGATTGTCGAACGCGGTAACCATGACGAACTCATGGCTCAGGGCGGTCGTTACTTCCAGATGTATCAGCTCCAGTCAGGAACAGCGGGAACAGATACAAATGCATCCTCTACTGCATCGTCGGAACAGAAAGCTTTGCTTGCAGAGCAAACTGTTGTTGCAGCAGGAGCTGCGACTTCTGGAAAAGCCGATACCCGAGCAGGTACCAGCTCCTTGCAAAAACCGGGCACAGGTCAAAACGGACCTGGCTTGGCTGGAGGAAGCGCATAAAGCAAGCCCACAAAGCATGCATAAAAAAACAGCAAGTCTCCGGATAAATACAATGGAGGCTTGCTGTTTTACTTTTTTCTAAACACATGCTTCGTGTGTAGGCTACAACTATTATTGGGCTACCGAGGTGCCTGATCCTGTAGGAGGAAAAACGGTTCCCTCTACTGCCTTTATCGTAACTTTATACTTGCTGTCCACCAGGGTACTGGTGTGGGTATCCGTAATGACCTGGATATTCATTTCCCCCGGCTTTGGACTTGTCAGCTTGTAGTAAATCACTGCATTGGCGTCATCTACATAGTCGATATGATCCACTTCAATGCCGTAACCGGGATTGGGTGCCTGCAAACGGGTTAATGTTACCTTGTTCTGCTGGTCATTCACCTTCTCTACACTCATACTAATACCATTTTGCTGGCCCGGATCTGAAGGCTCAGCCGGATTTTCTGGAGTGGATTCAATCGGTTTATGATTTTGCACAAATTCGGATGCATTATAGACCATCTCTGCTGCCTCCATTCGGGTTACTTTACGTTCCGGATTAAAGTTGCTCTTTTCATCTAATTTAGCAATTTTGGTCAACAGCAGGAACTGAACCGCTTCGCTTGAATCTTGGTCCAGCTTCTTGCCATCCGCCACATTAATGTACATGCGGACTGTTGGATATTCTCCGGTCGCACTAACCGCTTTGTACAGTATATTCGCGAATTGTTCTCTTGTCATCTGCGTGCTTGGATCAATATCCGGTGATAAAGGAATTTGGTGTTGAGCCGCAATCCGGTAAGACTTGGCATACCATGCCGAAGACGGAATATTTGCGAAGGAACCCGTCGTGAAATCCGGCATAACTTGAAGATCCATCGCATTAACAACCATATGCACTCCTTGTGCATACGTAAGTGATTGATCAGGCGCAAACTTATCCTTCGTGATGCCCTGAATAATACCTTTGTTCTGAAGCGAACTTACAATCTTCTCCTGCTCTGTTCCTTTTATATCACGAAATGCAGAAGCTGACGTAGCCACTGCCAACGAACAGATCACCAGCAAAGCTGCTGTCACGCTTTTGTTTTTTTTCATGAGATGCACCTCCATATTTACTATATTTCTTCTATACTTATCGACGCAATACTATCAACAAATGTTTCAGATACTCAAAAATTGATTGTAAAAAAAGCTTACGATACTTACAGTTAGTGTAACCCGTTTAACTCTTTTCTGCTCACGTCCTAGGCTACATTCTAAGGATACTCACTTTGCGGGCATTTTTCCTCAGGCCATTTGGCTACATCCGATAGGGTGCTTTCAGACCAAGAATTTGCAGCGTATGTGCCAAAATATCAGCAGTTTGTTCAGCCAACTGAATGCGCCACGGCCCACCATCGACAATCCGTTCCTTGGCGTAAAAGCGGTTGAACGCCTGCGCCGTATCCAGCGCAAACCTCGCGATAACCGAAGGTTCCAGTTGCCGAGCCGCACGCACCAGTTGACCCTGATAACGAACCAGTTGCTTAAGCAGCGCCCAGCCTGCATCCCCCAGCATTTCATCTGATGTATACGTTGAATCAGGTGCATGACGTTCCCCCGCGGGAACATCTATACTAGAACCAGCCAACGTACCAGTGCCAGCATGAGCTTTTTCCAAAAGACTGCGTATACGAGCATGGGTATACTGTACATAAGGCCCTGTCTCACCTTCAAAGGTTAATGCATCTTCCAATGAGAAATCCACTTCGTTCAGGCGGTTATTTTTTAAGTCGCCAAAAATGATCGCCCCGATGCCGACATCCTCGGCTATTTCCTGTTGATCCTGTAAATCGGGATTCTTCTGAGTGATGATAGATAGAGCGCGGGCTACCGCTTCATCCAGTACCTCTTCCAGCTTCACGACTTTGCCGCGTCTTGTGGACATTTTTTTACCTGCAAAGCGCATCAGACCAAACGGTACGTGCTCACACTGCTCCGCCCATGTCTCCCCTGCACGCTTTAGCACCGCAAACACCTGCCGGAAATGCAACTGCTGCTCTCCACCTACCACGTACAGCAACCGATCAGCTTTCATAACCTCATGACGATAGATCGCCGTAGCCAAATCACGTGTCGGGTAGATGGTAGTCCCATCCTTTTTCAAGATCAGACAAGGCGGCAGTCCTTTATCCTCCAAACGCACCACAAGCGCACCTTCACTTTCTTCCAGCAAACCTTTCGTCCTTAATTGGGCAACAACCGCCTGCATTTTATCATTGTAAAAGCTCTCTCCCAGCACATGGTCGAATGTAATGTTCAGACGCTGATACATGCGATCAAATTCACGCAGGCTGACTTCAACAAAAAACTCCCATAGCCGCTGAGCCTCGGTATCTCCATGCTCCAGACGGCGGAACCATTCTCGACCTTCGTCCTCCAAAGACGGGTCATGCTCGACTTCCTCATGAAAACGCACGTACAGCTTCAGCGATTCCCCAATCGGATCCTGCTGTAGCTGCTCCTCACTTCCCCATCTTTTATAAGCCGCAATTTGCTTACCAAACTGTGTTCCCCAATCCCCCAGATGATTCACACTAACCGGAACATACCCCGTTTCCCCGAGAATGCGGTACAGTGCAGCGCCGATGACAGTAGAGCGAAGATGACCGATACCAAACGGTTTGGCAATATTGGGTGAAGACATATCAATCACTACCCGCTGTCCGTGTCCGAGAACTGGCTTGAAAAATTCTGGTTTGTTTAATTCAGCCAGCATCAGTGGAATATGAACGGAACGCCCCAGTGTTATATTGACATAGGCTCCTGATGTCGAAGCAGTCAGTCCTTCCTTACGGGTTATGGCCTCCGCCAGTTCCAGTGCGATTTGCTGTGGAGACTTCCGAAACTTTTTAGCCAGCAAAAAACAGGGAAACGCTACATCCCCCCATTCCGGTTGTGGCGGTACCTCCAATAAAGAGGAAATCTCCTTTTTCTCCAAGTCCGTATGGGCGGAAATAGCCTGAGTAGCGATCGATAACAGCATGGTTTTCTCTCCTTTTTTTCATTAGAATCTAACAAAAAAAGCTCCCGCCTCTTGAATTATTCAAGAGACGAGAACTTCAATATCCCCGCGGTACCACTCTTCGTAAATCGGATTGTGCAATGAACTATGCATAATCGCCGATTTCACTCCAATGACAAATAACGGTGTCTGCCGGGCTGAACTACTAACGGAACTCCGTGTTGGAACAACCGTCTCCCGGGTGCGCTTCACGTTGGGCCTCATACCGGCTTCCACCTTTTCCGGCTCGCTGTAATGATATGGCTCCCCTGCTACTCTCCCGTTCCAAGACGTTAATTCCCATCATTATACAAACCTATCCTGTAGAAAGCAATGTTTTATTTTCTGTTCAGGCGCTGACTCGATGATATGTAATTACACAGCCACCATTTGGCGGCATGCCTGAACACAACGGCGGCAGGCTTCTGCACATTGCTTGCAATGCTCATGGGCGTGCTTACCGCATTCAGCAGCACATACTTCACAGGCTCTGGCACACAGCTCACAAATTTGCTCGGCAAATTCCGTTCCGCGTTCCAGCATTTGAGCGGCAAACCCGCATATTTCTGCACATTCCCGGCTCACTCGAATACACTCGCGCAGCATAGCCAAATCATATTCCTTCAAGCTCGCCACATAACTGACGTTGCAAGCGTTCATACATTCCAGGCAAGCATCCACGCATTGTTGGTATGAATGTTTCATAATACATTACCTCCCTGTTGTTGACCCTGCTGTATTATTACCCGCCGACAATTGAGATTAATCAACCGTTGTTCACGCTTTCATCAATGACCAAACAAAAAATCCTGACTTATGTAAGGAAGTGTACTATATTCCAACCCATCCGTGCAAGGGAATAAATCACACCGCTTCCTCGTGTCCACTATTGACTTGCATACCCGCGATCGTTCCTCTATTGTAAAAAAAGAGTATGTCTAACCATAGATTGAGGAGTGAGCATTGCAATGAATATATCTTCTGTAGAGGAGCATCGACTGGAGGCCCCGCAGCAGGTTAGCTGCATGGTTGTAACCGTCTCCGACACCCGTACCGTAGAGACAGATACCGGAGGACGCCTACTGATGGATTTGCTGGAAACGAACGGCTATCAGGTAGTCCGATATGTTATCGTCAAAGACGACTATGACGGCATCCGGCAGCTCGTATCCGAAGCCGCTGAACGCGATGACATTGAGGCCGTACTTTTGACAGGCGGCACCGGTATTTCCCCGCGTGATACCACATTTGAAGCCGTATCCTCTCTGCTGGATAAGGAACTGCCCGGATTCGGGGAAATCTTCCGTTATTTAAGCTTTGCTGAGGATATAGGTTCAGCAGCGATATTGAGTCGTGCTGTGGCTGGCACCGTGGGCCGGACAGCCGTATTTTCTATGCCAGGCTCGCGTGGAGCCGTCCGTTTGGCGATGGAGCGCATTATTATACCTGAGCTGCGGCATGTCATGAGGGAGATTTACAAATAACACACAGATTTCCCTCTCACGCTCTGAAACACAAAGAGGCACCCCATCATTCGCAGGGTGCCTCTTAAAACTATTCCTTTTCTTCCACTTCTGGCTGCATATAGCTGTCGATCAGCTTTTGTTTCAGCCCCCATACCTTTTCACTGAGATTTACACGGTAAATTTCCGGGTTCAGCTTCCGCAAATATTCCGGCCAAAACAGTTGCAGCTGGGAAGTATGGTATGCGCGAATTTCATCCAGCCCGGGAAGCTCATACACTTTCTGCCCATTTACGAAAATAGGCTCCAGCATCGGAACTGCCTCGTAATTTTCCACAAACTTCTTCATATACGGATGCAGCGGGTTAAAGAGTTTCAGCCGCTTTCCATTGCGCGGACGATCTTCGTCCGGAAAAGAAATATAATCGGCGACAGCTCTCCCTTTCTTCTTATCTATAATACGATATACATCCTTCTTGCCCGGTGTGGAAACCTTTTCCGGGTTACCCGAAATTTTAATCGTCGGCAGCATTTCGCCTTCTACTTCCCGTTCGACCAGCTTGTACACCCCGCCCAATGAAGGTTGATCCGAAGCTGTAATGAGCTGTGTCCCCACACCCCATACATCGATACGCGCACCTTGGGCCTTTAAGTTAAAAATCGTATTTTCATCCAAATCATTGGAGGCTACAATTTGTACGTAATCCAAGCCTTCGGCATCCAGCATTTCCCGCGCCTGAATGGACAAATAAGCTAAGTCACCACTATCCAAACGGATCGAATTCATGCGTTTGCCCTGGCTCTCCAGCATCTTCGCTGTCCGAATCGCATGGGGAACGCCGCTCTCCAGCGTATCAAAGGTGTCCACCAACAGTGTGACCTGATCCGGTAAAACCTTCGCATACACGTCAAAAGCCTCCTGCTCACTCATAAAGGTCTGCACCCAGGAATGAGCATGTGTTCCCTTCGTCGGAATACCAAAGTGCTCACCTGCCAGCATATTAGATGTTGCGTCAAAACCCGCTACATAAGCTGCCCGTGCTCCCCAAATCGCTGCATCTGCTTCCTGCGCCCGCCGTGTTCCAAATTCCAGCAGCGTATCTCCGCTTGCAACCTGCTTGATGCGCGACGCCTTCGTCGCAATCAGCGTTTGGTAGTTCATAAAATTCAACAATGCTGTCTCAACCAGTTGTGTTTCCATAATCGTTCCTTCGACGCGTACCAGAGGCTCATTCGGAAAAACAAGCGCCCCTTCTTTCATCGAATGAACGGTTCCGCCAAACCTAAACTGGCGTAATGCCTCCAGAAACATAGGATCATACTTCTCCTCTTGCTCTGACAGGTAACGGATATCCTCTTCTGTAAAGCGCAGATTTGCAATATAATTCACAATGCGTTCCAGACCTGCGAACACCGCATATCCATTGCCAAAAGGCAGCTTGCGAAAATATGCCTCAAACACAGCTTTGCGCTGGTGACTTCCGTTCACCCAGTGGGCGTACATCATATTAATTTGATATTTATCTGTATGTAATGCGAGGCTCGTTGACTGCATCGTAATCATCCTCTCTGACTGTCCCCGGTTTTGCAGCGGCGTACCGCCTTGTCCATCCGTCAGCAATATCCGACTCCATTCTGTTATCGGATAATGGTGCACAATCGTTAAGTTATTTACTTCTTCTGGCGTAAAATCGTATCCTCAGCCGACCATACGTCGGCTCCGAGACTGCCCTGAAAATGACCCAAAGCCCAATCATGTCCGGCCTGATTAAAGCTCGCCACAGCGTCCTTGTATACCGTAATAGCAAAACCTTTGTTATAAGCGTCTACAGCCGTATGCAGTACACATATATCCGTACACACACCGATCAAATGAACTTCCGTAATACCTCGTTCACGCAACCTGAGTTCCAGATCCGTGCCAGCGAAGGCGCTGTATCGTGTTTTATCCATCCAATAGATGAAATCACTCTGTGTAGCATAGAGGTTATGGAGCTTGCCATACAAATCTCGTCCCCCGGTTCCACGAATATTATGTGGAGGAAACAGCTTGCTTTCCGGGTGATAAACATCATTTTCCTCATGCAGGTCCACTGCCATTACGACAAAGTCCCCTTGATCCACATAGGCCTGCGTAATGGCTGCCATCCGTTCATCCAGCTCTATTGCCGGTTGTCCAACAGGCAGACTGCCGTCCACAAAATCATTCGTGTAATCAATAACAATCAATGCCTTCATCGTTCAGTCAGCTCCTTCATCCTCAAGTTGGGGAGTGTGCGTTCTTTACGTGACCTACTACAATACATTAGGTGTAGATAGACAACCGCGGCACCCTGTCACTAAAACGATAAAGCTGTGCAGGTCTCTGTGAATACTGATTGGAGCTGAGCGGTTTGCCGTTCTCGTCCCGTACCTCTTCCAATATTCCCTGTCTGCTGCGAGTCGATGTTATTTTGCGAATAAAGTTCGGCTCTTCGAAATCCGGTACGACACTTTGAATGACCTGATACAGCTCGCCCAATGTAAAATGCAGAGGCAAAAACTGCTTGGCTATCGTCGTCTGGAGCATTTGCAACTGAATCTTCCGGTAGGCATCCACAATAATGTCCCGGTGGTCAAACGCCAGCTCTAATTCCTCCAGCGCTTCACGGATCGTGAACAGCCCAACCTCGGAAGCATCATCCGCCGCTTGCCGCTGCTCCAGCATCCATTCCTCTACCAGTGCAAAAAACGCATGCGATATAATCCACCCCCGCGGATCACGCCCAGGTCCACTATACACACCTAGGTACTCCAGATGACCGCCGTCCACGCCGGTTTCCTCTAACAGCTCGCGCTTGGCAGCACCGTAAATGGATTCATCTTCCTGACAAAAGCCCCCAGGCAACGCCCAACGTCCGGCAAACGGCCAACTACGACGCTTGATAAGCATTACCTTCAGCTCACGGATCGGCAACGTCTTTGTCACCGTCTTGCGCTCCCGCTTGGTTAAGGTGAACATGACGATATCTGCCGGAGCACCATCCGGGGTGCGATATTTCTTAATGTTATACGACGCCTTCTGCGTCTCTTCGTTTATACGTTCGTTATCCATTGGCATCACCACATTATATCGTTTTGATAAATTCATTATGACATAATAAAAAGTTTTGTCAAGCGTCAGGCCTTATCAAATGATCTGTTTGTTTACGCAATACCCGGAATGTCGCCGTAGCCATGCAGCCGAGCGTTCCTTCACTATCCTTCACTTCCGCCTCAGTCGTTATGGTACGCCCTCCTTGATGGAGAATTCGTGCCTTAACCTCCAATCGTCCTTGTTTCATCGCTGACAAAAAATGAACGTTCAGATTCGTCGTCACACATAATTCCATATTGCGTGAAACCATACTAACCATCCCCATCGCCTGATCCATCAATGTTGTGAGTACGCCCCCATGAACAATACCCACTACGTTGGTATGTTGTGGTCCGGCCTGTAAAGCGATATGTACCTCTTTTGCATCAGCTTCGATCAATTCACAGCCCAAATACTCCCAAAATGTATTTACTTCACCCTCTACCAAACTACGCAAAATATCCATTTCCTAGCCTTCATCCTTTCTATGATGTCCTATTTACTCTTGAAGTCTGGCACAGTACGTATCATAACAAGTTACTCCTGAAAAAAAGGCGTGGAGGCTGAGCCTCCACACCATACATCATTCTAGTCACTGCAATTGGAGGAAGAAGTACTTTTTCCCTCTTCTACATTCACCTTTTCGGCAACTGTATCACGAATTGCCATGATAACCATTTGCAGCAGCTCATTAATCTCTACCTGGCTTTGTTGAAACTCCGTTACAATCGGAATGCCGTCAAGCTCTTCTTGAAGCTCCTGAAGCTCGGCCTCTATTTTGGCAATCATCGTCTGATTCTTCAAGGATTCGAAGGCCACAATTTCCTTTTGCTTTTTCTTCATCGCTGCAATCAGATGCTGGATGCGCTCATGATCACGGATTTTGTCTTCTGCTTTCCGAAATACCTGCACTTCCTCACTGTTGCCCAAAATACCCGCCAACTCTTGGGCTTTCGCCAATATCATATCGCGATTGACCAAATGATCATGCTGGCGCGCCGCCGGTTGATGCTCTGACTGTTGCAACCGCTCCTCTGTCACTGTCCATCGCTCCTTCTCTCACTTATACGGTCGTACATACAACTCATATTTGATCCACATGCAAACCTTGCTGCGCTATTTTGTTAACCGTTGACCGCCACGGCAGTTTGAACCAAATCACCCTGGATGTAAAAGGTCATAGGCTCCGTAATTTTCACCTGCACAAAGGTACCGATCAGATCCTTGGAGCCTTCAAAATGCACCAGCTTATTGGAACGGGTCCGGCCGGCAAGCACCTCGCTGTTATTTTTGCTCTCGCCTTCCACCAGCACCTCAACCACCTCGCCACGCAGTCTACCGTTAAAGCGGAGGCTGTTTTCGTTCACCACATTGTTTAAACGCTGGAGACGCTCCTTTTTGACCGACATAGGCACATTGTCTTCCATGGACGCCGCCGGTGTACCTTCACGTGGCGAATAAATAAAGGTGTAGGCAAAGTCGTAACCGACCTCACGTACGAGAGAAATGGTATCTTCAAACTGTTCGTCCGTTTCGCCCGGAAAACCTACGATAATATCCGTTGTCAGCGAAGCATGCGGAACAGCCGCTTTGATCTTCGCCGCCAGCTCCAGAACGCGCTCACGTGTATATTTTCGGTTCATTTTCTTCAATATATCCGTATTGCCGGATTGAACAGGCAGATGGATATGCTCCACCAAATTGCCGCCCTTACCGAGCACTTCAACCAAGTGGTCATCAAAATCACGCGGATGTGATGTTGTAAAACGTACACGCGGAATATCAATCTTACGCATATCGTCCATCAGATCCCCGAATCTGTAATTCATATCCTTCAAATCCTTACCATAGGCATTGACGTTCTGACCCAGCAAAGTAATTTCCTTAAATCCCTGGCGTGCCAAATCCCGTACCTCAGCAATGACATCCTCGGGCCGACGGCTTCTTTCCTTACCGCGTGTGAAGGGAACAATGCAATAGGTGCAAAATTTATCACAGCCGTACATAATATTTACCCAAGCCCGCATACCCTCGCGCTTCTTCGGCAGGTTTTCGATAATGTCGCCTTCCTTGGACCACACTTCGACCACCATTTCTTTGCTGAAGAGTGCTTCCTTGACGAGCTGCGGCAAGCGGTGAATATTATGGGTACCAAAAATCATGTCGACAAAACCGTGCTTTTGCAAAATCCGGTTGACGACACTTTCTTCCTGCGACATGCATCCACACACGCCAAGCAGCATACCTGGCTTCTCCGTTTTGAGATGCTTGAGGTGACCCAGTTCACCAAATACTTTGTCCTCCGCATTTTCGCGGATCGCACATGTATTCAGCAAGATGATGTCCGCTTCCTTACGATCCTCTGTCGCCTGATAACCCATTTGCTCCAGCAATCCTTTAATCGTTTCTGAATCATGCTCGTTCATCTGGCAACCGAATGTGTACACGATGTAATGCTTTCCCTCGCCGATATGCTTCAGCTCATCCGGAACTGCATTATCGTACAGTACCTGTACATCCTCTTTACCGCGTTGCTTTTCTTTTCTATGATTCGGCTCCGCCATAATATTGATCTCACGTCCGCGAATGCGGATCTTCTTGCTGTGCTCATCCTGAGAAATGATCTTTGCATCCGAGAAATCAAAATATTTGGAGTAATCTTTCGTTTCCTTGGCCATTCCTTTGGTCACTCCTTACACCATCTATTTCACACCAATTACGCTTTTACCGTATCTTAGCATATGGATAAATCTCTTTTAAGCCCGTAAAAACTCCTTTGAAAAAGGCATTACACTAAATTATAGCATGATTTATAAGCCATCGCCATATATCCCCGTGAACGCCAATTGGTTACGCAGTGAATCTAATGTCCATAATTTTATAGGTAACCATTTTTAGAATCCTTAGTATGTAAAAAAGCCCGACTCTTTAGCAAGAATCGGACCCTTAGCCTTTCGGCATTATATACGTATATTAGTCTACGATTTCAGCGTTGTCACCGTTTTTCACACCGGCTCCGTTCGCTTCATCTGTATCAATGTGCATATCCAAAGCAAAAGAATCGGACACACGTGCAAGAACATTTTCAAATACAAGACCACGTTCGCCGCCGACACGTACTTTCAGCAACTGCTTGTCCTTAATGTCCCATTTCGCTGCATCAGATGTATGGAAATGAATATGACGGGCAGCTACGATTACACCCTCTTGCAGTTCCACTTCTCCGGCTGGTCCTTTTACTGTGATTCCTGGTGTACCGTCAATGCTGCCAGATTCGCGTACAGGCGCTTTTACCCCAATAGCAAAGGAATCTGTGCGAGAGATTTCAAGCTGGGAAGCCGGACGAGCGGGTCCCAAAATACGAACCTTATCAAATTGGCCCTTAGAACCAATTACAGCTACCGTTTCATTTGCGGCAAATTGTCCTGATTGGGACAATGGTTTAAATTCAGTCAGTTGATAGCCTGCTCCAAACAAAATTTCAATATGCTCTTGAGTCAGGTGAATATGGCGTGCGGAAACGCCGACAGGTACGATTTTACTCATCGTATGGTCACTCCTTTTTCTCTATACAATACTTTACACATCTATGCTATTATACTCCTACTTTGCCAAGAAAGAAAAGGAGAGCGGGACAAAGTTCAGTTTTTCGCCCTAATCAGCCTTTAATATCGTCCCACTCGCCAGATTAACACTACATCCTTGACAGTTCAAACCGTCGTTTTAGCAAACAGGAGAAAGAACAGCATGATTTCAGCTACGATGAGATGAGAGGGAACAACAATAAATACATTAAGGATAAACAAGACACAGAGGACTCCAGTTAAGAAAAGAATGACTCTAAGACTTGGTTTAAGATGACTTAATCTGTAACGATGAAATACCAGCAGAACCGACAAAAAGTAAATAAGAACAGAAGCAAAGGTAAAGCAAAGTGCAAAGATATAGGCTACCTGTCCCAAAAACAAGAGCTGTATCGAAGCTGCCAGCATGCTAAGTGAACAATAAATAAACAAATGACCATAAATAATAGTCTGTCCTGCTGATTGTTTTGATTTATCTACCCGCTTCTCCATATTCTCAAAATATTGCCACCAGATTGCAATGACTAATACAAAAGCCAAGGCAGCAAATACAACGGAAGAGAGCGTAAAATGATCGGATTGTAAAACAGAAAGCATACTGATCACCGATTCGCCAAGCAGAATTAAAGTGAACTGTGCAAAGCGCTCTAATAGATGCTCCGTATGGATAGGTGTGATCACCAATTTTTTACGACCAATCAAAGGAACGAGGATATCAACAGCAATGCCGGCATATAAAATCAAATATCGAACCCAAGAGTCAAAGAAGAGGGAGCAACTGGAAATGACTATTCCGATCCAAAAATAGGTACCGAAAAAACGAGCTGTTTCCTGTTTATGAGCCGTTTCTTTGGGTGCCGAAAGTAAATATTGAACGGCAGTCAAGCCTCTTAAACCAATATAGCCAACAAAAAAAGAGACATAATACGCGTCAAAATCTATATTAAGGCTAGCAGTCATGATTAACACGAAAAACAATTGAAGGATCATAAAGATTCGATGCGTTATACTGTCTTGACCAAAACGGTTGTTGTAGACAGTTTGTCCCACCCAAGCCCACCATATCGGAATAAAAATCAAAATAAACTTTTCCAGATGCTCCCAAGAAATACTACCATGCTCAACATGTAGTAAAACATGAGTGGCCTTGGAGACAGCGGCTACGAACAATAAGTCATAAAAGAGTTCAAGCCAGGTAACCTTTTTTATCAACATTATGTAATGGAGCTCCCCTCTGATATGGCAGTATAGCATGGTGACCCGTCAGGCTCGCTCCAACGTATGTCATATTTCGGCAAGCGTTATTTTAGCACCATGCCATTCTAGGATGCTCCAATTATTTCGTAATTTATCTCGCTTTGTCAAGGGTGTGCGTAGCCAAAAATAACGGGTATAAATAGCTATTTAAGAAGACATTTTGGAAGGCAGATTCGTTTGCAAATATTCCAGCGCATGTCCTCCTAGCCACCCCTTGACCAGTTCCCCAGGATAATGCTTCAGCAGCAGTTCTGCAAAACCCGGATATTTCCCCGGATGCTCCAGCCCTTGCACATGATGCTCGATACCGTCAAAATCAGATCCGAACATCAAATGACGTTCGCCGCCTAGTGAACAAATATGTTCAATGTGTGGCAACAAATCCTCAGCGGTCACCGTACCCTGCTCTTTGAGAAACATCGTGACGAAAGTCAAGCCGATCCGTCCGTTACGCGCGATCAGCGCACGAATCTGTTCATCCCGAAGATTACGTGGGTGAGGACATATCGCGAAGGAGTTAGAGTGCGAAGCAATCGGCGGTTGAACTGCCTCCTCCAGCACCTCCCAGAAGCCTTGTACAGACAAATGCGATACATCTAGTAGCAAACCTAATTCATTACAGCGCTTGACCAACTCATGCCCCTTGCGCGTCAGGCCGCCACCCCTCTGCTCCATAATGCCGTCAGCCGCCCAATTTGCATAATTCCACGTCAGCCCGATCAATCGGATTCCCAAGGCATAGCACAGTTCAGCATAAAACGGATTTCCTTCCAGCGCTTCCACTCCCTCCAGCGATAGCAGAGCCCACGGTGATCCTTGATGTTGTTTTATTTCATTCCCTTCCAGATGTCCCACTGATGTATCCTTACGTTCTTCCAAGTCTTCCTTCCACAATAGTGGCTTCAACCCGACAGATGGGGATATCATATGCTGTCTGAACAGTTCAACCTGACGAATTACATGCTCAAATCTTGGCGTACCCAGCACCTGGGAAATATATATAGCGAATGTCTGCAACTGTACATGGCCTTCTAACAAACGCTCTCTTGTAACATCAAGCGACGGATGACTGAAATCCACCTGCGGGTTAAGCTGCATCTTACACAACACATCACAATGCAAATCGGCAACCGACCATTTCATGTGTGGTTTACTGTTCATACATCTTACCTCCATTCATAGATTACAGCGTGATGAAGTTGTCTTACAATCTATGTAATAAAAGGCGACTTCCATGCAAAAAAGCCCGTTTACACCATCGTAAACAGGCTCAACAACTAGCATTTATTATCTTGGCTCTACAATCAGCTTCATTGCAGTCCGGTCTTCTCCGTCAATAACAATATCCGTAAAAGCAGGAATACAAATCAAATCCACTCCGCTTGGTGCGACAAATCCCCGGGCAATGGCGACAGCTTTAATGGCTTGGTTCAGTGCACCTGCTCCAATCGCCTGCAATTCGGCATTTCCGCGTTCACGCAGTACTCCTGCGAGTGCGCCTGCAACTGAATTAGGATTGGATTTTGCTGATACTTTTAATACATCCATAGTAAGTACCTCCCCTGGGAATGATGATGGTTTGATTCCACTATTAGATGTTATTCGAGGGTCAGCAAAAAATTCCTGCTTTTTGGTGACAGTTTTCCTTATTCTTTCCTTAAGCAGTTTCCAAAAAAGGTTAATCCATCCGCCATTCATCTTCTTTGAGTCTAATTTTCTGAATTTTACGCGCCATACCGTCGGTGTCATTCAACTCTACGCTAACTGCGTGAAAATGCCATTTTCCGTTGTCCGGTTGAAAACGTACCGGAAGCTGAGTCTGAAATTTCTGCAACACGGCGTCTCTCTGCATGCCAAGTACTCCTTCATAGGGACCTACCATGCCCACATCTGTCTGATACGCAGTTCCTTGCGGTAAAATCGTATCATCGTTGCTCTGCACATGGGTGTGTGTACCAACAACAATTGAAGCACGGCCATCTAGATGCCAACCCATAGCGATTTTTTCCGATGTCGCTTCGGCATGAAAATCAACCAGAATGTGCTTATGCTTCTTGCGCAATTCATCTACGATCTCATCTGCTGCACGGAACGGGCAATCGATGGGTGGCAGAAAGGTTCTGCCCTGCAAGTTAACGATCGCCAGCTCCTTGCCTCCACCTTTCACCACGGTATAGCCTCGCCCCGGCGTTCCTGGCGGGAAGTTTGCCGGACGTATGATACGCGGCTCATCATCTATAAAATCAAATATATCCTTATTGTCCCAAGTATGATTACCCATTGTAATACCATGTACGCCCCAATCAAAAAATTCTCTGGCGATGGCTGGAGTAATACCTCTTCCTGAAGCTGAATTTTCCCCGTTCACGATAATAATATGCGGGTTGTATTTTGATTTTAGCGAAGGGAGATTTTCCCTTAATGCCTTTCTGCCTACACTACCGAAAATATCTCCAATAAATAGTACGTTGATAGAAAACCCTCCCTGGTATGCCTTACATAATGAAAAGTGGCCCTACAAACAGCGGCCACTTTTCGTTAAATTGCTTTTATTTTGCGTATTCTACCGCGCGGGTCTCGCGAATGACGGTAACCTTGATATGCCCTGGATAATCCAGTTCATTTTCAATCGTTTTCGTTATATCACGAGCCAGTCGGAATGCTTCCGCATCATCAATTTTCTCTGGCTGCACCATGACGCGGACTTCGCGTCCAGCTTGAATGGCGTACGATTTTTCCACGCCTTCAAAAGATTCGGAAATGCGCTCCAGCTTCTCAAGACGACGGATGTACGTCTCCAGTGTTTCGCGCCGCGCTCCCGGTCTTGCTGCCGACAGGGCATCTGCCGCCCCAACCAGCATAGCAATCACTGAAGTCGCTTCGCAGTCGCCGTGATGTGAAGCAATACTGTTGATGACGACCGGGTGTTCCTTGTACTTCTTCGCTAGTTCCACGCCAATTTCAACGTGTGATCCTTCCACTTCGTGATCCAGCGCCTTCCCGATGTCATGCAGCAACCCTGCCCGTCTTGCCAGTGTAACGTCCTCGCCCAGTTCTCCGGCCATCAGACCTGTCAAGTATGCAACTTCCATCGAGTGCTTCAATACGTTCTGTCCGTAGCTTGTACGGAACTTGAGACGTCCCAGGATCTTGATTAAATCCGGATGCAGGCTATGCACACCCACCTCGAAGGTGGCCTGTTCGCCATACTCGCGGATTCGTTCATCCACTTCTTTACGGGATTTTTCCACCATTTCTTCAATACGAGCCGGATGTATCCGTCCGTCCGCTACGAGTTTCTCAAGCGCAGTACGCGCAATCTCTCTGCGAATCGGATCAAATCCGGACAAAATAACCGCTTCCGGCGTATCATCAATAATGAGGTCAATTCCCGTAAGGGTTTCAAGCGCACGGATATTACGGCCTTCACGTCCGATAATCCGGCCTTTCATTTCTTCGTTCGGCAACGTGACAACGGAAACCGTCGTTTCCGCCACATGGTCCGCTGCACAGCGTTGGATGGCCAGTGTGATGATTTCACGAGACTTTTTGTCCGCTTCCTCTTTGGCCTGTTGCTCAATTTCCTTAATCATCTGAGCGGTCTCATGACGAACTTCCTGTTCTACGTTGGACAGAATAATACTTCTCGCATCTTCCGTCGTCAGATTGGAAATACGCTCCAGCTCAGTTACCTGACTCTTGTAAATCAAATCAATCTGCTGCTGGGTTTCATCGATTCGTTTCTCTTTGTTGGCCACTTGTTCTTCTTTACGTTCCAGCGATTCCAATTTTTTATCCAGCGACTCTTCTTTTTGCAGCAGTCTTCGTTCCTGCCGTTGAATTTCATTACGACGCTCACGAGTTTCCTTTTCAGCTTCGGCACGGATGCGGTGAATTTCATCTTTCGCTTCCAATACCGTTTCCTTCTTCAGCGCTTCTGCCTCTTTTTTCGCGTTCTCCACGATTTGCGCGGCAGCTTCTTCCGCACTGGAGATTTTAGCTTCTGCAATAGATTTGCGAATAAAATAACCAATCCCGAACCCAAAGAATAACGCGGCTACAGCAACGAGAACGAACCAGATCGCAGTTATCATCATACTGTTCACCTCCTCGTTGGTTCCTCCAAGGCATTCCTTGGGACTTTTTGCAATTGTCACATTAGCTTTGATCGTCAAACTAAGATAACGGCACGCGGCCGTTTCATTTCATATGCACATGCTTTCACATGTACAATTCCGCCTGGCATAGCGGCATCACTTGTTATTTGGCGATGAGAACGTACCCATGGACTCCGCTTTTTTGGAAGGAAAAAGGGTGTTCCACAAGCATCGTTTCATATATATTTTATTATTTGACAAATGGCATTGTCAAGGGAATGCAAACTTTAGTAGATTACCATGTGGCTTTCCATACGATAGCCAGCTCATTCTGTTCACTTGTGCCAGCTAATGGATACCCGGCTGTTTAACAACTATTCATCCCACTGCGATAATCCCTCGTCATCGGAAGTCCCATCTTGTTCGGCCATCGTGAGATGATTAACTACGCGGCGTGTCATATCTCCCGAATATCCGCGCCTCATGAGAAAGGGATACGTTTTGCGTTTTTTCTCCATTATATCTCCACGCACCTGATTCCATTTCTTGCGTCCGACAACCAAAGCGCTCTCCCATTCCTCCTGATCGCTGACCTCACCTAAAGCTTCCCCGATAGAGGCTTTAGAGATGCCCTTTTGACGCAGTTCCTGCCTTACCCACATCTTCCCCTTCCGCTGGCTCGTTATGCGCTGTCTTGCCCACTGACGGGCGTATAGATCGTCATCCACAAGTCGCTCTCGCTCCAGACGGTTCAACACTTCGTCAATAACAGCTTGACCCATTTCCTTTAGCGTCAAACGCTGCTCAATCTCCTGACGTGTACGCGGCTTTCGTCCCAAATAACGAAGCGCGTGCACGTATGCCTGTTGCTTTTCGTCCGCCAGAACGATTTCTTCCAGTTCCTTTTTGACGAAAGTCGTTCCTTTGAACATATTGTACTTGATCATTACATCTTCCAATATGGACAATGAATACGGGCCAAAATGAATCGTGTATCTTCCGCGTTTCCTACCCTGCCCCTGTTCCACCCTCGTAATCATCAATTCCTCATGATCAGGAAAAAGGGAAATGCCTTGCTGCTCATTTTCCTTCGAAGTGTGTTCACCTTCATCTTCCAATTGCAATGTGCTTCCCTCACTTTGATATTCACGAAAGCAAGCTGAGAACGCCCGCCACGCAAAAGTAAAATGTAGCTGACACGCAGGCCACATTCGATGCAAAAATGCCCTGCACAACTGTGCAGGGCATCAGAATCATGCTATTCAAACGGCTGTGCCATAACCCCTGGCTCCAGTTCACAAACCAGGATTCACCAAGCTTTATTCAAGCTCCAGCAATTCCTGTTCTTCCTTGGCTTGCTGTGCCAACTCTTCTTCTGTCGGCGGAGCTACCGTCGTAATCAAATTGCTGGCCACCCGAATTTTTTGTTCGATCGTGCTAGCAATGTTCGGATTTTCCTTCAAAAATTGCTTCGCATTTTCACGTCCCTGACCTAGTCGTTCACCTTCATAGGAATACCAAGCTCCGCTCTTATCGACAATGTCATACTCCGTACCAATGTCGATCAAACTGCCTGTCTTGGAGATGCCTTCGCCGTACATAATGTCCACTTCCGCCTGACGGAAAGGAGGTGCGACTTTGTTCTTCACCACTTTAATACGTGTGCGGTTACCAACAACATCATTACCGTTTTTCAAGCTTTCAATGCGGCGGACATCCAAACGAACTGTAGAATAAAATTTCAGAGCACGTCCACCTGGTGTAGTTTCAGGGTTACCGAACATAACACCTATTTTTTCACGTAATTGGTTAATAAAGATAGCAATGGTGTTCGACTTGTTAATAGCACCGGACAGCTTACGCAATGCCTGTGACATTAAACGGGCTTGAAGACCAACATGGGAATCTCCCATTTCACCTTCAATCTCCGCTTTTGGCACGAGTGCCGCTACAGAGTCAACAACAACAATGTCTACCGCTCCACTACGTACAAGCGCTTCGGCAATCTCAAGTGCTTGCTCTCCTGTATCTGGCTGCGATAGCAACAACTCATCAATATTGACACCCAGCTTGCTGGCATACGACGGATCAAGAGCATGCTCGGCGTCGATAAAAGCGGCTTGTCCGCCTGTTTTTTGTACCTCTGCTATAGCGTGAAGAGCTACCGTTGTTTTACCGGATGATTCTGGTCCATATACCTCAATAATTCGGCCTCTCGGGAAGCCGCCCGTTCCTAACGCAATATCCAAAGCAATCGAACCACTGGTAATAGTTTCCACTTGCATATGGGTGGACTCACCCAACTTCATAATGGAACCTTTACCGAATTGCTTTTCTATTTGACGGAGCGCCATATCCAGCGCAGCACGACGATCTGACAATAAACTCACATCCTTCATTGTTTGTAGTTTAATAATACCTTGTTTTGACACGCTTGCCAAGCATTTTTTCGAACATACATTCGTTTTTTTTGTTTGGTCGGTTCTCATCTATACTTCCATCTGTCTCTTAAATCAAAAAAAGAACCGCAGGCAAAAAAGCTTTTGCAACGGTTCTTCCGATAATATGATTATACCATTAATCGTCTATCTAAAACAACTCTATGAAAACTCGCGTCGTATACAGCTCCTTAAGAGAGCTTTTCATTTTCCACCAGTCTGCGCCATAATCTGTACAGGATTGCCTTAACAGACCGCAACCGGATCGTTTCACGATTCCCGCCCAGCTTCAGCTCGTATACCTCAGTCTCCTTATCACGCTCGGCAATGCCGATATAAACCAGACCAACCGGCTTCCGCTCAGAATATCCGGGTCCAGCTACACCTGTAACCGAGAGTCCGAAATCACTGTCCGTGACCATTCTTACCTGCTCCGCAAGTACAAGGGCTACTTCTTCGCTTACTGCGCCGGGCGCATTGTCCCCCTCCAAATAATCATGAGGCACGTTGAGCAGCTTCTTCTTCATTTCATTGGAATAACACACGATACCGCCCTGAAACATAACTGAGCTGCCAGGAACGGAAGTGATGTGCTCCATCAGCATTCCACCTGTGCAGCTTTCCGCCGCGCTAACAGTCAGTCCGCGATTAGACATCAAATCCACAATAACCTTCTCCAGCGTGACGTCCTCGCTCGCATACATGTATTCCGAAAGACGCTGCTGAATTTCTGCTTCCGTAACCCCCAGCTTGATCAGTGCCTCGCTCTCGCTGACCGCCTTGGTGGATATACGGATTGTGACCTCTCCCTCCTTGGCATAAGGAGCAATGGTCGGGTCTGTCTGTGATTTGATCAGATCCAATAAGCGGGTTTCGAGAGCTGACTCGCCGATTCCTGCAAACTTTAGCATTTTCGAATAAATCGGCAATTCCTCACCACTCAGTGCTTGCTGGAGCAACCAAGGTTTCGCCTGATTCTCAAACATCGGTTTGAGTTCCTTCGGCGGTCCAGGCAAAACCACATAATATTTACCATCCTGTGCAATCGCATCGCCCACAGCCAGCCCTGTCTCATTTTCAAGAGGGCTAGCTCCTTCAATAGAAAGCGCCTGACGGCGGTTATTCTCGGTCATCTCCACCCCGCGATTACGGAAAAACTGTTCCAGCTTATCCATAGCGAGACGGTCTATATGCAATTTACGTCCCAGCACAGCGGCAATTGCATCTTTTGTCAAATCATCCTGAGTCGGTCCCAAACCGCCCGAGAACAAAATAATATCCGCACGCTTCTGAGCCAGACGAACCGCTTCCTGAAGTCGATCCATGTTATCGCCGACAACCGTCTGAAAATATACATCAATCCCAATCGTAGCCAACTCTTGTGACAAATATTGGGCATTTGTATTCACAATTTGTCCAAGCAATAATTCAGTTCCTACTGCGATGATTTCAGCTTTCATCGTTTCTGCCTCCTGTAGAGCGAATGTTGGGGGAATTATACAAAGAAACAGCAATAAGCAAACTCCCTATCGCTGTTCCTATGAAACGTATCCTGTTAAACCTTAGAGGAGCGGAGTAAATGACTGTTCTTTACAAAATAGTCAATGCCCGAGTAAATGGTAATTAACGCAGCCGCCCATATCGCTATCAAATCAAACGGAATACCCAGAAAAACAAACGGGAAGTTATTAATGAGTAACGCTACAATGGCAACGATCTGGATGACAGTCTTTATTTTGCCCCAGTTGCTTGCAGCGACCACAGAGCCATCCAGTAAAGCAATTTGACGCAGACCGGTAACCGCAAACTCACGGCTAACAATGACAACAACAATCCACGAATCAATCTTGCCCAATTCCACCAAAGAAACCAAAATAGCAGTTACCAAAAGCTTATCCGCAAGAGGATCCAGCAATTTTCCCAAGTTGGTGACCATGTTATTTTTACGGGCCAAATATCCGTCAAGACCATCCGTGCTGGCGGCTATGAGGAAAATAATAGCCGCAATCAACTGATTATACGGCAGCTTGAAAGCTCCGATCTCAATCGGCGGCGGATAGAAATCAAAATCCACCAGCAAGGCCAGCATCATCACCGGGATGAGGCAAATCCGCGTTATTGTAATTCTGTTGGGTAAATTCACAACACACTCTCCCCTGATTATCGTACTTGATTAAAAATGGCAGTTTTCGGATCGAATTCAATCCTATGTAAATCGCTTTTGACTATCGCTATACACCTGATCGTCTGCATTTTCGTTACAAGTATAATATGGTGTAAAACGCATGTCAAAATAACCTGCCGCGCATCAAGTGTCATTTTTTCTTACAATCTGCATGAGGGAAAACGGCTTTATTTCATATTCGTAAATTGAAGCTCCAATGGCAGATCAGCTTTGCGCAACAACTGAATGACCGCTTGCAAATCATCCCTGTTTTTTCCAGTCACGCGGATCTGATCACCTTGAATCTGACTTTTCACTTTCAGCTTGGAGTCCCGGATAAGAATGTTAATTTTTTTGGCATTATCCTGATCAATCCCCTGCTTGAGTGCAAGACGCTGGCGTACTGAACCCAAAGAGGCTGGTTCCAGCTTACCGTACTCCACGTTTTTAAGAGATAAACCGCGCTTGGCCATTTTGGATTGCAAAATATCAATTACCGCATTGAGCTTGTATTCGTCTTCCGATGCAATCGTAAGAGCTTCCTTTTCAAGCTTAAGGCTACTTTTGCTCCCCTTAAAATCAAATCTTGTTTCAATTTCACGCTCCGTCTGATGAACCGCATTGGTCAATTCCTGCATATCCATTTTGGAGACGATATCAAATGAATTTTCTGAAGCCATCGTTTCACTTTCCTTTCCACAACAAAGTTCAATAACTAATTATAGGCTAGTCATTTACAAAAATCCAATAATCCGCTCACTAAAAAGGCGCTCTTGCCAGTCAAGCTGACAAAAACGCCTTTATTTCATTCCACGGTCAACATCTAACTGTGGCTGCGGGTCGGATTCCAGAACATATCCAGAAGTCCGAGCACAATGTGAGCAAGACCAAAGCCTAGTATGCCATAGCCCCATGCACTTGGGGTTAGATAATAGCCAAGTAGACTGACAATTATACCAAGCCCTGTCACAATCCAGCTGACGGTCATAATGTATACACCTCACTTTGCGGAAAATGAAATGACTGGCTTCCCATGAATTACAGTCATTAGTATTTCCGCGCAATAGAAGGTTTATTCACCGCCAGTAGTCGAAGAAGTTGTACCGCTCTGTATTGAACTCGTACTGCCTGTAGTCGAATCCATAGTAGTACCACTCACCCCGGCACTCGTTCCGGTCGAAGAAGCCTCTCCTGGCTGTATCAAAACACGAGTCGTCGATTTATTATCAGTTATCGGTTGACCTGCTACGGAAATATCCGTGGCAGAAGAACGTCCTGATTTGATATACAAACCTTCCGGACCGATGTCAAAGGACATAGCATCTCCGCTTTTGGTCATGCCATAGCTCAGCTTTTCGCCACGTGAGTTTTGTCCCTTGTACACCTCAAGCCAGCTTTCTCCCGTTGCCTTAATATCGACCTTGACTGTAGCTCCCGTTGCACTGGAAACTTTGAAAATCGTCGTTTTACCTTGCTTGCCATCCTGAGCCACGGTTACACCTTGTTGCGGAGTAGTGGTGTTCGGCTGCTGGCTGCTGTCAGGAGTGGTCGTATCCGTTCCTGTACCTGTCCCTCCCGGTTGGGTTTGCCCCGTTTGTCCCGTATCAGGAGTGGTTTGTCCGCCGCCACCATTGGGAGCTGCCGTTTGACCGTTATTCGGCGTTGTCGTCTGACCGCTTCCCTGAGGAGGAGTTGTTGTCGTATTTTGTGGCGGTGTCGTAGTCCCCTTATTAGTGCTGTCAGGAGCGGGCGTAATCGGTGTCGTAATCGGTGTTGTATTCTCGGCTGTTTTTGGAGCCGTATGGTTGTTACTCACCCAATAAGCATAAATAACCCCAACAATAAGAACCAGAAAAAGCCACATTAAAGCTGTCGGCAACCATTTGAGATTTCCAATCGAAGCCGGACGGCTGGAGCGTTTCTGTGTCACAGGCTCCATGACAGCTTCCGGCTCCGGTTCAGGCACATTGCTTTTATGTCCTTCCAGAATCTCGTCGGGGTTTAAACCGACCGTTTCAGCGTACGTTTTAATAAAAGCTCTGACATAAAAGCTTCCCGGCAGCACTTTGTAATCGCCCGTCTCAATGGCTTCCAGATAACGTTTGCGTATCTTCGTCATTTCCTGAACATCGTCAAGGCTCAATCCTTTTTGCAGCCGGGCCTCCTTTAATTGCTGACCCAGTTCTGACATGTCATCATCTCCTTGTATAATTACGCTTATTTAAAGATCTTCAGTATAACTGGCTGTAAAGGTATCATAAGTAATTTCCTCAGCCGGATTATTGCGAAGTTCAATAATGATATTAAAATCGTCGAAGCTGTATCCCGATTCACGTACAAAAACGTCAGGATGCTCAATAACCTTTGTACTCGGCATGCTCATAATTTCCTGAAGCAGGTGATAATGTCTTTCATTTGACCGAATCGTACTCACAATGCCGTCAATAATAAAAACATTGTTAGGGTTCATTTCCTCTTCGGAGAGCTGGCTGCGCACCGTCTGCCGTAGCAGCGTTGAAGACACAAAAGTCCAGCGCTTCATGGCGCATACGCTACTGGCTATAATGGATTCGGTTTTTCCCACACGGGGCATTCCTCGAAGTCCAATGACCTGATTGCCATCCCTCTTTAATACTTCACCCAAAAAATCGACCAGTAACCCAAGCTCCTCCCGTGTAAAGCGGAATGTTTTGCGGTCATCCGAATCCCGGTCAATGTAACGTCCGTGTCTTACTGCCAATATATCGACCAGCTTCGGGGTACGTAAGGCCGTAACTGTAATATTGCTGGCCTTCTTTAAGGTATCACCGAGAATGCGTATCTTCTCGTCATCGTCCGTTTCCAGCAGCATCCCCCGTCTTTCACCTTCAACACCATTGATCGTTAGTATATTAACCCCCAGAATACCAAGCATGGAAGCAATGTCTCCCAGCAATCCGGGACGATTTTTATGTATCTTGTACTCCATGTACCACTGTTTCATTTCTTCCGTCACATTAGCACCTCATTCACATTCAAAACCGTCAACATTTCCAATCAAAGCCTTATTGTATCATAAAATAACACCATTCGACAAAACCAATTATTGAGACCACAAAGGCTTCCTGTATTCAACACAATCGCATAAGCCTCGATCACGTTTATGATATATAAATTACAACGGAATTACAAGAACAGCTCTGTAACCATTACAGAAAAGCCCCCAAAAGGGAGCTTTTCATGTTGGTTCCTGCTTATGCGTTGCTTTTGGCTAATTTGACCATCAGCCGGGCGATAGTGTGACGCTCGTCCTCATCGGCAACTCCCCACAGTTCTTTCAGTGCGCGGTTGGAGTGGTTAGCCGGATCGACCTTCTCATCCAGAAAATCACCGATTTCATAAGCAAGCTCTGAAATGGTATCCTGGCTGATTCCTAGCTTCTCCGCCTGTTCCACACGCTGACCAAGGAACTTCTTCCAGGTATCGAAATTCTGAACAACTGTTGACATACTTAAATCCTCCTTAGATGATTCAGATTTAAAATCAACAGTTATAATATGCTCTTCTCAGGTGCTCACTATACTGGAAGGTTTCCTCCAAAATCTGTACTTCCCATCAAGTTACCCATCCTCCGTTAGGACTTATGACCTGCCCGTTAATATAACCCGATTCAGGAAGCGCCAGAAAATAAACCAGTGACGAAATTTCATCAGGCCGAGCCAATCGACCGGCAGGAATTTCTTCTTCGAGACTGGAGATTTCCCCTTCGTCCAGATGATCCAGCATCGACGTATCCACCGCTCCCGGAGCTACAGCATTGACCGTTACTCCTGAAGGCGCAACTTCTTGAGCCAGCGCTTTAGTGAATGCGTTAATACCCCCTTTGGTTGTGGAATACAGCACCTCGCACGAAGCGCCGCATATTCCCCATACAGATGACACATTCACGATACGGCCATAGCGTTGGGAAATCATATGTGGCATAAATACCTGCGTACACAGAAAGGTTCCCTTCACATTGACGGCCATCACTTCATCCCATTCCTCTTCCGACACATCCGTCAGCAATCCATAATGAGATAATCCGGCGTTATTCACAAGAATATCTGGCTTCATCCCGTGATTCTCCAGCTTCTCGCGCATGCGTTCAATCTGTTCCTTGCTCCGCAGGTCCGCTGACACAGTCATCACCTTGCCTGAATAAGCCATACAGCGACGGGCAACTTCATTCGCTTTTTCATGGGATTTCATGTAGTGAATGACCACGTTCATCCCAACAGCCGCAAAACGCTCAGCAATAGCCGCTCCAATCCCGCCGCTTGCTCCTGTGATCAGCACAGTCGTATCACCAATAGCTTTTAATTCCCCGTCCTTGGTGGTTATCGGTTCCCTCTCCCTGGACATTACGGACTCACCACCAGCGATATAGCCATCTGATCCCACTGGATATGATCTTTCAGACGGCGGTTAATATCCTCAAGCGTAATGCTTTCATAGACCGGGAGCAGTTGGAAAAAATCACTATCCCGAAAGCGATGTCTCGTAAACTCATGCGCAATATTTTCAGGCGAATTGAGCATGCGCAGGTAACCGCCGATTTTCTTTTTACGTGCCCGTTCAAAATGTTCTGCCGTGAAGCCCTGTTTTTGGATGGACTCCACCTCTTCACGTATCCGCGCCAACAGCCGATCCGGGTCCTTTGTATCTCCGCCGATAGCAGAAAACGCATACTGTGGCGTGCTGTTGTACTCATGGCCGAAACTGTCTGAAATGAGGTCCTCATCGTAGAGCTTTTGGTACAGTTGCGTACTGGAGCCGAACAAGAGATCGAGCATCAGCTTGGTCTCCAGATCATGACGGAGCAGTTCTTTTCCCGTTAGGCCTACCTTGGCTTCCTTGAATCCGAACAACAGCTTAGGCAGAGAAACCGCCAGCTTTACCTCACGACGCTTCTCTGCCACAGTAGCAGGTTCTTCATCAAAAATCCGCTCAATCTCTCCTTGCGGCTTGTAATCCTTTTTCGCCTGATTGTTACGCACCAGTTCTATTACTTCTGCTGGGTCCACTCCGCCTACCACAAAAAGGATCATATTGCTCGGGTGGTAAAAAGCCTCATAGCAGCTATACAGCGTTTCCTTCGTAATCGTGCTGATGGATTGAACGGTACCTGCAATATCAATATGCACCGGATGGACCTTGTATAGCGCTTCGATCAGACCAAAGTAGCTCCGCCAGTCCGGGTTATCCTCATACATATTGATTTCCTGGCCGATAATGCCTTTTTCCTTCTCCACATTCTCATCTGTAAAGTAAGGATGCTGTACAAAATTGATCAGTGTGGTCAAATTCTCCTGAATGTGCTCGGTTGCGGAAAATAGATATACCGTTTGATCAAAGCTCGTAAATGCATTGGCCGATGCTCCATTGGAGGAAAAAGTAGCGAAAATATCGCCTTGAGGCTCTTCAAACATTTTATGCTCCAAAAAATGGGCGATGCCATCCGGCACCTTAACCGGCTGCTGACCTTCAACGCGAAAATGATTATCGACCGAACCGTATTTGGTTGCAAATGTAGCGTATGTCTTTTGAAAGCCCGGTTTGGGCAAAACATAGACGTGTAATCCGTTATCCATCACTTCATAGTACAGCGTTTCCTGCAAATGCTCATAAGGTATGTGCTCCACCCGCTATTCCCCCTTCTGGTCTCTCAAGAAATAAATGGTGTCCAGTCGGAACGTCCGGGCGGCATCCTGAACATCCTGCACCTTGACGGCCTCCACCTGGCTCAGCAGCTCATCTACCGTCCGCTCTTTGCCGGAAAGCTGTCTGTTAAAATCGTAAGCAATCATTTCAAAAGCGGAATCCTGCATTTCCTTCAATAAATTGCGGATCATCGCCTGTGTTTGAGTCATCTCCAGCTCGGTAATCGCCCCATTTTGCGTATCTTCCAATTGCTTGCGGATAATGGTAACCGCTTTTTCATAATTGGGAATTTCGATACCGGATTGAATCGTGCCTATGCCCTTGTGCCCGTCATACCGTGATGAGGCGTAGTACGCCAAGCTTTCCTTCTCACGCACGTTGACGAACAACTTGGAGTGAGGATAACCGCCTAAAATCCCGTTGTACATCAATGCAGAGGCATATCGATCATCACCATACGTAATCGGGGTGCGTAATCCCATGTTCAGCTTGCCCTGATTTACATCAAGACGCTCTACCACCGTTTGTATATCACGCTCCACGGCTTTGGGTTGTTCAGGGGCATAGCCCTTTACTTCCGAACGGTTCAGTTGGAAATAGCGGTCTACGAACTTCTCCACTTCCTCCAACGTCGTATCTCCAACCACATACAAATCCATGCTGGCGTTGTTCAGCCATTCTCCATAAGCCTGATACAAGCCCTTCGCATCTATACTGTCCAGATCAGACCGCTGACCGAGGGGATGCAAACGATAAGGCTCATTTTTGCACATTTCCTCCATGCAGCGCTCTCCCGCATAACGGATTTTATCATTGACTATAGATTCCAGCTTCTTCCGTACATTTTCCCGTTCCTGCTGGACATATCCGGTTTGAAACGCGCCATTCTCCAAGGCAGGCTTCGTCAGCACTTCTCCAAGAAAGGCAAACGAACGATCGAGCAAGCTGTCCGGGCTGTTTACGAAGCTGTCATTAATGGTATCCATGCGAAATTGCACGATCTGATAATCTCCGCGTTTATATACATCGAATCCAAAGCCGGCACCGTACAATTGCTCCAATTGCTCTCTAAATTGCGTGGTTTGAGGATATGATTCCGTACCACGACGCAGCACAAAAGGCGCAAGACCTACTCGGGTTACGGTTTCCTCCCGTAGCGGAGTTCCTACATACAATGATATGGCAAACGTCTTGAAGCGCTTGGTGGGCAGTATATGAATCCTTAATTGTCTGCTCGTACCACGCTCGAAACCTGTTTTGTTCAAGTCCAAAACTCCTTTGTGACGTCAATTTCGTCTATCCTTTGGTGGGCAACTGCTACCGTCATGCTTCCTTATAAAGAGGTAAAGTGTGCCAATCTTTATTCTAACGATGCAAAAGCCAAGAAGCAACCGGAGACAAGCTCCCGGCTGCTTCGGCGTTTTACATACAGAAAATGTGCTGTCCGATGGTCTTCACCTGCGGACGGCTCCAAATCCATTTGGAGGTGGCTGTTTTTGGATTAAAATAATACAGGCAGCCTCCACTCGGGTCCCAGCCATTTAATGCCTGACGTACCGCCTTCTGTGCGGTTTCATTTGGCGTTAGCCATATCTGACCGTCTGCCACGGCTGTAAAAGCCCCGGGCTGAAAAATGACTCCCGACGGAGTGTTCGGAAAGCTTGGTGATTTTACACGGTTCAAAATGACCGCCGCTACGGCAACCTGTCCTTCAAACGGCTCGCCACGGGATTCACCGTAGACTGCATTAGCCATAATTTTGAGATCGTTGTCAGACAGCCCCATCGTGTTAGCCGATCCCATCGTTTCATCTTTTTGATCCGGTTTATTATTGTCCGCTGTCTGTCCCTGAGCGGAACCCTGATTTTTACGATGTAAAGGAGTTTCCGTCGGTTTCCAATTAGGAGTTGCATTCACCAGCTTTAGCTTTGTTTTTGCTCCGACCGCTCCGTCAGGGGTGATGCCAAACTCTTTTTGAAAGCCCTTAACCGCCTTCAATGTACTGCTGCCAAAATGACTGTCCACTTCCGCCCCGAAAAAGCCCAGCAGCTTCAAACGGGATTGCAGTTCATATACATCCTGGCCATAGGAACCGTAATTAACCGCCTCCGTGCTAAATGTCGCTTGAGAAGGCTCTGTTTCTGTTACTTGTACTTCCTGCTGTGTGCTCAGCGGCTCTGCATGCTGCGCAGAGACGTTCGCAATAAGTCCTGTGTACGTGATAGCCGAGGCTGCGAGAATACCCGTGCAAATCCAGACCATTGTCTTTTTCATATGCTGCGCTCTACCTTTCTTTTGTGGGATTAACAGGATAGCTACGTTTATTATGACAAGCTCTGCTTAAAGCTATTCACCCTTTTAATCTTCTTTCATTCGACTGCTCCTATTCCTAAAAAAAGCAAAAAAACGCTGTCTGTACGCATAGTGTTGTCGAATTTAAACCAACACCATACTTACAAACAACGATTTTGGATGCGATTTCCGGTAAAGCCTATGGTCAGGAACTGACTTTGTTTTGCTGATATTGCTCCATTGAAATAAGCACCTCACGGGGCTTGCTCCCCTCGTAAGGACCGATAACTCCACGAGCCTCCATAGAGTCAATCAGTCGGGCCGCACGCGTATAGCCGATCCTCATGCGGCGCTGAAGGAGAGATACAGATGCCTGCTTGGCCTCCAAAATGATGTTGACGGCCTGATCGTACAGCTCATCCAGCATTTCATCGGCATCAGCCGATACTTCCTCTACCTCCGGTACAAGCGTTTCATCATATTGCGCTTCACCCTGCTCACGCACATAGTTAACGATGTTCTCCACTTCCTGATCGCTCATAAACGCTCCCTGAACGCGAACCGGCTTGGAAGCGCCCATCGGCATGAACAGCATATCCCCACGTCCAAGCAGTTTCTCGGCTCCTCCCATGTCCAGTATTGTACGGGAATCCACCTGCGAGGACACACCAAAGGCAATACGCGAAGGAATATTGGCTTTGATAACCCCGGTAATTACATCAACAGACGGTCTCTGCGTTGCAATGATAAGATGAATGCCTGCGGCACGCGCCATTTGGGCTAGTCGTGCAATCGCATCCTCCACATCCCCCGCAGCTACCATCATCAGATCCGCCAACTCGTCCACAATGACGACGATGTAAGGCAGAAACGCAGCAGGATTGTCTTTCATCAAATTATTATACCCTTCAATGTTACGGGTTCCTGATTTGGAAAATAACTCGTAACGTTTTTCCATTTCTACTACAATTTTTTTCAAAGCGAGTGAAGCGCGCTTCGGATCGGTAACGACAGGCGCCAACAAATGCGGAATCCCGTTGTACACGTTTAACTCCACCATTTTAGGATCGACCATGAGGAATTTAACCTCATCCGGCTTCGCCTTGTACAAGATACTCGTGATGATACCGTTGATACACACCGATTTACCCGAACCGGTAGCTCCTGCTACAAGCAAATGGGGCATCTTGGCCAAATTACCAACAATCGTCTGTCCTGCAATATCACGTCCAAAGGCAATGGACAAATTGGATACAGACTCCTGGAAAATGGTCGTCTCCATAACCTCACGCATCGTTACAATAGAAACCTCATTATTCGGAACCTCAATGCCGATAGCCGATTTACCCGGAATTGGAGCCTCCATACGAATATCCTTCGCAGCGAGCGCAAGCGCAATGTCATCCGTCAGACTCACAATGCGGCTAACCTTCACACCAATGTCCGGCTGAATTTCATAGCGCGTCACCGCAGGTCCACGGACCACCTCAAGTACCTTCGCCCGTACGCCAAAGCTCTCCAATGTGGCCTCCAGCTTGCGTGCCGTTTGCATGTAATCCTTTTGCCCGATGCCTTTGCCCACGTTTTGTGGTTTGGAAAGCAAACGGAACGACGGGAGCTTGTAGGGCTTGGGCGGCGGTGGAGCAGGAATGGCAGCAACTGTGGCTTCAACCTCTTCGCCTGATGTCCCCGTTGGGTTCATTTTAGCCTGTCCAGTTGTACTGTCCAGTGTATTATGACCTGTTGCTCCCGCACTGTCCGCATCTATATTTACAGCGGCATCCATAAAGTTGTCATCCAGCGGCTCATCATAAGTTGAATCCGTCTGCTCTGACCCAGCCAGGGATGCCTCAGATTCATCCTCAGGTCTTCTTTCCTCTTGCTTCACCTGCTCGAAGAAATCCCGAATAATCGGTGACCTTTTTATCGGAACAGAAGCTTCCTCATCCAAGTTTTCAGCAGTATCGGACAATTCATCTGCTTGCTTGGCATTTCTCCACAAGGGCTGTGCTTCCTCAGCTTCATGATCATCCTCGTCAGCATGAACGGAACGATCATTCTCGTCCTCTCCAGCTGATTTTTTCAGGCCAAACAGCTGAAAGAAAATCGGCTGCTTACGCGCCGGAGGCTGCATTTCATCAAAATCATCATCCATATCTTCCTCATAAGCAGGAATCGACTCGGACTTGATTTTTTTATTCCCGGTACCTCTGCCGGATGCCGAAAGTGGAGTGGCTTTACCAATCCATTTTTTCCGAACGCTTCCCCCTGCCGCCAGCAGCTTCGTCCGAACAATGCGCACCAGATCCACATAAGATAGCTGGGTCAGCAACATAAAGCAAATCACAAACATTACAATCATAATCAGCTTGGCACCCGTAAGACCAAACAGCCACAACAGCACAGTAAGCTGCAATGCCCCGATGTACCCCCCGCTAATATCCTTGTTCAGCATTGAGGTATGGCCTTCCTTGTCAGGTGACAGCAACTGCTCACGCATATCTATATGTATCTGGCTCATCACTCCGCCCGGTTGAAGTGCATTGATCGGCCCCAAACGCTGCTCCATAGATGAAATAGAGCTCATGAGCGTAAAGGCAAATACCAGCAGTAGCAATCCCGTTTTACGCGAGTTCCACTGGTTCGGCCATTTGCGATGAATCATCACCATCAGACCGTAATAAATGCCGATCAGGGGTAAGACAAAATAAAATTTCCCCAGTACAAGCCCGAACATCTTGGATAGCGAGCGACCGACCGCCGCTTCACCCGACAGCGCAATGACCGCCAATGTAATCAGCACAATGCCGTAAATTTCGAATTTTAGAACTCCGCCAAACGCGGCTTTCTTTTTCCTTTTCCTTCTTCTGGACATTCAAGGTCACCCCCCAGAAGAATATTATACCACGTCACTGGGTATCCGCACATATGTTCTTTTTCGACATTAAACGACCTATTTTCGTCCTACTCGACACCTTCTACGACCATTCGATGACTTGTCCAGGCTCATAACGCGGATTAAGGTAAGTTTCCAGTGGACAGTCCAGCAATCGGACGATAATCCCCCTGCGACTTTCGAGCGGCTGTACCTGCATGAGTAAACCGTCAACCCGAACCTCCGCGAACGTCTCCGTCTCCTTCCACATGCCCTCCCACACCATTTCCATTGGCATTACCGTATATAATGTCATTGGGGCAACTCCCCATTATGCTCATTTGGGAGCGTTCCAGTCGGATTCCCTGTAGCATTGGGGGGAAAAGGTACGAACGGAGCCTGCTGCTGAGTCCCTGTAATTCCGTTTTGCTGACGACGCGATTCAATAATGGTGTTCAGTTGTTTCAACGCTTCTCCGATGCCACCAACGGCGTCCATTAAGCCATACTTCACTGCATCGGCTCCTCCAACCGCGGTACCAATATCCCGATTCAGTTCACCGGTTTTAAACATAAGCTCCTTAAACCGCTCCTCGGTAATTCGCGAGTGGGAAACCACAAAACGCACAACACGCTCCTGCATTTTTTCCATATATTCAAACGTTTGTGGCACCCCAATGACCAAGCCGTTCATACGAATCGGGTGAATGGTCATTGTCGCGCTCTCGGCAATATAAGAATAGGTGGAAGAGACAGCGATAGGTACACCGATGCTATGCCCTCCTCCAATGACAATCGTTACCGTCGGTTTACTCATTGAAGCGATCATTTCAGCAATAGCCAGTCCGGCCTCTACATCCCCGCCTACTGTATTCAGCAGTATCATTAAGCCTTCAATACGGGGGTTTTGTTCTGCTGCCACCAGTTGGGGAATAATGTGCTCGTATTTGGTCGTTTTGTTTTGGGGTGGCAAAATCAAATGTCCTTCAATCTGACCGATAATTGTCATGCAAAAAATATTCGATTCGCTTCCGGGCATGGAGGTTTGTCCCAGTTGCTGCAAGGCCTCCATAGCGGGAGAAATGGGTCTTTGCCCGACTTCAGGCATAGGTTGATCCGGTGCTTCCGTTTCCTGTCTGCCGGATGATAGGTTGCTGTATTGTTCCATGTGGGTAATCTTCCTTTCGCTTTACGCGTCTTTGTGACCCGTATTCACCCTATAGTATGGGATGGAAATGGAATATTTTATACCCGCCCCCATGGCTTCCCTTATTTCCTCACCCGGAAAAGCCAAAAAAGCCTCCCCTCCCGCGGAAACCGTCCAATATTTCCTGCGGGAAGAGAGGCGACTGTGTGCCTGTGACTTAAGTTTTTAATTCAGGTTTTCGAGCAAATTTCAATTGACTCACACTTCCATAATGATTGGCAAAATCATCGGTCTGCGACGAGTTTGCTCATACAAGAAGCGACCCAGCGCATCCTTGACGTTTGTTTTAAGGGAAGCCCATTCATTTACATTCTCGCTCATGAGCTTATGCAGTGTGCTTGAGACAATGCGATTCGCTTCATCCAGCAATCCTTCCGATTCGCGGACATATACGAAACCGCGGGAAATAATATCCGGTCCGGACTTGATCGTGCCGTCCTGCTTGCTCAGGGTGACAACAACAACCAAAATACCGTCCTGTGACAGCAATTTACGGTCGCGTAATACGATATTCCCTACATCTCCTACACCCAGTCCGTCGATTAACACGTTGCCCGCTGTAACCTTACCAGCTCTGCGTGCTCCACCGTTCTGAATTTCAATAACTTCACCGATATCCGTGATGAAAATGTTGTCTGGCTCTACACCTACCGATTCGGCAAGGAGGGCATGACGACGTTGCATTCTGAACTCACCATGAATTGGCAAGAAGAATTTGGGTTTCATCAGATTCAGCATCAGTTTGAGTTCTTCCTGGCTTCCGTGTCCGGAAACGTGAATTCCCGGATTAGCTGCGCTGTAATAAACATTGGCACCTAAACGGAACAATTCATCAATCGTGCGACCGACATATTTTTCATTACCCGGTACCGGTGTAGCAGCAATGATGACCGAATCTCCAGGAAGAATATCCACCTTACGATGTGTGGAACGTGCCATTCTTGTCAAAGCGGACATCGGTTCGCCTTGGCTACCTGTGCAGAGAATAACTACGCGATCCGCTGACATTTTGCCAACTTCCTCAGGCTCAATCAGCATTCCATCCGGAATTTCCAAATAGCCTAAATCGGAAGCAATCCCTACGACATTAACCATACTGCGACCGATAACCGTCACTTTACGTCCTGTCGATTCCGCAGCATTAATGACCTGCTGAATACGGTGTACGTTGGAAGCAAAAGTAGCTACAACTACACGCTGTTTCGACTTACGGAAAATGTCTTCCAGCACGATGCCGACGCTCTTTTCCGATGGAGTAAAGCCAGGTTTTTCCGCATTGGTGCTGTCTGACAAAAGAGCCAGTACGCCACGTGTGCCGATTTCAGCCATACGCTGCAAATCTGCATATTGTCCGTTAACCGGAGTATGATCAAACTTGAAGTCACCTGTATGAACAACAGCGCCCTCAGGAGTATCAATACATACACCCACCGAATCCGGAATACTGTGGTTAGTTCTGAAGAATGTTGCTTTCAGCGTGGAACCCAGTTTGATTTCGGAATCAGCATTGATCAAAATACGTTTGGTTTCGCCAAGCAGATTCGCTTCCTTCAGCTTGTTTTCCACCAGTCCCAGCGTCAATTTGGTACCGTATACCGGTACGTTCAAATGTTTCAGCACGTAAGGCAAACCGCCGATATGGTCCTCATGACCATGAGTCAGCACTATGCCTCTTACTTTGTCGCGGTTCTCCGTAAGGTAGGAAATATCAGGAATAACGATATCAATACCAAGCATGTCCTCTTCCGGGAATTTCAGACCCGAATCCACCACGACAATGTCATTGCCGTATTGAATGACATACATATTTTTCCCGATTTCACCGACGCCGCCCAAAGCGAAAATCATCAATTTATCGTTGTTTGTTTTTTTAGACAAATGAATCTAAACCTCCTATGGTAGTTGGACGTCGTACCTTGATTTATTTATTTAATTTTCAAAAGAATACCGCACCCAGTCACTTGACCCCATTATACATGATTAAAATAAGAAAAAACAAGTCATCCTGTTCGTTACGCATAGGTTTCCCGCTCCCGTCTAAAACCATTACTCCCTGTTCAATTATCTTTATGCATGGTTAAAAGGTACGACAAAAAGGGCGCCCTATAAGAACGCCCTCATGCCGAAGTACCTTGTCAGACTATACAAATCCTCCGTTTTTTTACTCCCGGCTACCTTTAACAAGGATGATTTCCCATATTCATTTAATATTTCAAAGTCATTTTTGCCGATTAGCGGGCAAATAACTTTTTAATAAATTCCGCTTCCTCTTCGGTCGGAGGAATAAGCGGCAACCGGACAGAACCGACCGAAACATTCCGTAACTCCAACGCATATTTTACAGCCACCGGATTAGGCAGCGGATGAGGACAGCCGAACAAACCCTTGAAAACCGGAAACAACTGCTGATGCAATTTTGCTGCCTGCTGTGCGTTTCCCCCTACAAGTGCATCAATCATCTGCTTCATTTCTGCGCCTACTACATGACTCGCCACGCTGATAATACCATAAGCCCCTACAGCCATAGCAGGCAACCCGGAAGCGTCATCCCCCGAATAAATGAAGAATCCCTCCGGAGCTGCGGCTGCAATCTGTGTGACCTGCGCCAGCGACGCGCATTCTTTGGTTCCTACAATGTTAGGGATTTGCGCAAGACGCAGCGTCGTTTCTACGGTCAGGCTGGCTGCGGTACGGCTTGGTACATTATACAGTATAACTGGAAGGGATGTGGAATTTGCAATACTTTCAAAATGCTGATACATCCCTTCCTGATTCGGTTTATTGTAATAAGGCACTACCAGCAAAATACCGTCTACCCCCGCCTGCTCCGCAGCACGGGTCAGATGAATGGAGTGACGTGTATTGTTGCTACCGGTACCGGCAATGATTTTACATCGTCCGGCTGCTTTTTCTACAGTAAATGCAAACAACTTGATTTTTTCATCATCGCTCAGGGTTGGAGACTCGCCCGTCGTTCCTGATACGACAAGAGACTCCGAATGTTGTTCTTCTATTAAATAATCAATCAACGAGGACAATGCAGTCCAGTCAATCTCTCCTTGCTGATCAAAAGGTGTCACCATTGCGGTAATCAGTCTGCCGAAGTTCACCATGCTGCCTCCTTTTTTGCAAGTCCGAGCACGGACATTGCGCCTATTGATGGAGTTCAAATTTATTATGCAATGCGCGTACAGCCTGCACCATATCTTCTTTTTTTACGAGTACCCAAATTGTTGTGTTGGAATCTGCCGATTGAAGAATCTGTACGTCTGATTCTGCCAATGCCTCTACAATCGTGGCCATAATGCCCGGTACCCCATTGATACCGCCGCCTATGACGGATACTTTAGCGCATCCTGCCAAAATTTTAGGCTCCAGGCCCAGTCCGTTCAATACTTCAACCGCTTTGCTTCCATCATTATCGAACACGGTATAAACTGCCCCGGATGGAGTTACATTAATAAAATCGACGCTGATTCCATGCTCAGCCATCGATTTGAATACTTGTAATTGCAAATGCTCCGAGCCATGCTTTAATTCTACGGTAATTTGTGTGACGTTGCCGACATACGCAATACCGGTCACGAAACGGTCAACGATGTCTGCCTGTACGTCCTTAAAGCCCTCCGGATGGGTGACCAGCGTTCCTTCCCCTTCGGAAAAGGTAGAACGAACCCGAACCGGAATATTCGCCTGCATGGCGATTTCAACGGCACGGGGGTGGATAACCTTAGCCCCCTGATGAGCCATATTACAAATCTCCGTATAGCTGACATGGGCAAGCGGCTTTGCATTTTCTACAATGCGCGGATCGGCGGTCAAGATGCCGTTCACATCTGTATATATATCTACCATATCCGCATGTAGAGCAGCACCCAGAGCGGTAGCGGAAGTATCGCTGCCTCCACGACCCAAGGTGGTCATATCACCGTTTGCAGTCTGTCCCTGGAAGCCTGTCACAATGACAACACGACCCTGGTTCAGCTCTTCCACGATACGGTCTGGCTTTATATCCAAAATACGAGCATTGCCGTATTGATTATCCGTAATAAAGCCCGCTTGTGCCCCGGTCAGCACCGTAGCAGGAATACCTTCATTTTCCATCAGGCTGCATAATGTAGCGGCAGAAATGATTTCACCACAGCACAGCAGTAAATCCCGTTCGCGCCTAGGAAGACTGTCGCCGTTAGACGCAGCCCAATCAAGCAGCGTGTCGGTGGCATAAGGCTCTCCTTTCCGCCCCATGGCCGACACAACGACAACCAGTTGAACATTTTGTTCCAGCTCCCGCTTGACATGTCCCAACACCAGTTGACGCGCTTCGGGTGTGGACAGCGAGGTGCCCCCAAATTTCTGAACTAAAATACTCATTGTTTTTCCCCCATCTTACTCCCTGCTTCAGGAACTTTACTCCGCATTTGCAGCAATAATCTCGGCGATTTGCACCGCGTTCCATGCCGCTCCCTTGAGCAGGTTGTCGGATACAACCCACAGATTCAATCCACGGCTGTTGCCCAAATCACGGCGTACACGTCCTACGAATACATCAGGTTTCCCTGCGGCTTCGGATGCCAGCGGATAGAGTTGCGCAGCAGGATCGTCTACCAGTGTTACACCCGGTGCCGAAGCAAGCAGATTGCGGATTTCTTCCAAATCATAATCTTTTTTAAGCTCTACATAGACGGATTCGGAGTGTCCGTATACGACAGGAATACGGACACACGTTGCTGTTACGTCCACGGATTCATCATCTAATATTTTTTTCGTTTCACGAACCATTTTCATTTCTTCCAGTGTATAGCCGTTGTCCTGGAATTTGTCGATTTGCGGGATAGCATTGAAAGCGATCTGATGCTTCACCGGCAATGAGCCGACTGGCAGCAGATCAGGCTGTACTTCTTCACCGTTAAGGATCGCTGCACTTTGACGATTCAGTTCATCAATGGCACGACTTCCAGCCCCGGACACCGCTTGATATGTGGATACGATGATACGGGAAATGCCATACTGATCATATAATGGTTTCAAAGCAGCTACCATCTGGATGGTGGAGCAGTTCGGGTTGGCAATAATCCCCTGATGCTCGGCAATTTTGTCGCTGTTCACCTCAGGAACGACAAGAGGAGCTGTAGGGTCCATGCGGAAGGCGTTTGTGTTGTCAATGCAAACCGCACCATGACGAACAGCATGTGGTGCCAGTTCCTTACTTACGTCTCCGCCTGCGCTGAACAAGGCAATGTCGATTCCTTCAAAGCTGTCGGGGGTTGCAATTTCTACTGGAATTTGCTGACCTTTAAAGCTAATTAAAGTGCCGGCAGAACGAGGCGAAGAAAGAAATTTAATTTTATCCACAGGAAAATCCCGTTTTTCCAGCAGACTTACGATTTGTTCTCCTACAGCGCCTGTCGCTCCAACGACAGCTACATTAAACTTTCTATTGCTCATCTGGTGTATCTCCCCTTCTCGACTAAAAAACCATTTTTTATTCTGAAAGCATCCACTGCCAACAAGAAATCAGACCCGATGCATCATCGAATCATCTTCTAGGCGAGGGATGCTCAGCAGTTAACTATAGTACATCATGGGGTCTTGCGTTCCACAATCATCGGTTGAAGCTGTTTGCCCTGCATAGCAGCGTAAGCGGCTTCCGGAATCAGCTCCATGTCAGCCACAAGTGAATTGGGCTTTTTAACTGGATTGTCCTGTCCGAACGGCACAAAAAATATATTTTTGGCTACCAGTAACTTGGCGATATTCGCAGCATTCAAGCCAAGCCCATCATTGGTTGATATGGCCAAAAGAAGCGGACGACCGTTGCGCAATTGCGCCTTGGCGGCCATCAGAACCGGACTGTCTGTCATGGCGTTCGCCAGCTTACTCATCGAATTCCCCGTCAAGGGCGCAATCACCAGTACATCGAGTATTTGGGAGGGACCCAGTGGCTCAGCCTCCACAATTGTAGAAATGATATCATTCCCTGTTATATCTTTCAACTGTTTTTGCCAACTTTGCGAAGTACCGAAGCGGGTATCCGTTGTTAATACCGTATTGGATATAATGGGAACGACCTTCGCACCCTCGTCAACAAAACGCTGTATCACAGGCATAACCTCTTCAAATGTGCAGTGTGAGCCTGTAATTGCATAACCTACCGTTTTCCCTTGCCAACTCATTACGCATCCCCCCGATCAGGATTATCTTCCATTAACAACTGCACCAGCGTATTGGCTATAATGGCACCAGCAGTTTTGGGAGCGACAATACCGGGAAGGCCGGGGGCGAGCATTGCCTTGATTCCACGCTTTTCCGCAAAACGGAAATCACATCCGCCCGGGGCGGAAGCAAGGTCAATAATCACGGTGCTCTGTGGCAATTTAGACAGGATTTGCGCTGTGATAATCATAGAGGGTATCGTATTAAAAATCAAGTCAACTCCCTGAGTCTCATCCGCCAAATCCCTTGTCATAAAAGGCTTCCAGCCCATTTCCACCGCTCTTGCCGCATCCTCCGCCCGACGCACCCCGACCTTCACTCTGGCTCCCAATCCTTGTAGCGCCCTTGCCATGGTAAATCCAGTCCGTCCCATGCCCAGAACCACACAATTTGCACCATGAATCGTAAAATCCGTATGCTGAATCGCCATCATCAGTGCGCCTTCCGCCGTAGGTATTGAGTTATATATGGCCACATCGTCTCTTTCCAACAGCTCCACCAGTTTTAAATCATGTCTGGCACAAATTTCTTTTAAGTACGTCCGCGCCATCCCCGTATATACGACGCAGTGTGGCGGAAGAGCAGCGGCGTGCTCATTCAGAAACTGCAGCTTTTGCGCTCCGAAAAGTGCATTCACATTGCCTTCCTCATCGCATCCCACCACTGGCAACACTAGCGCATCTGCCGATTCCAGCAGCTTGACAGACAACGACTCCCGTGATGCTCCTCTGAGCGGCTCTTCAAGCTGGTCAAAGCCGACCACGCTGACGGTAGCATCCATGTCTACACATTTGCGGATTACCTCAAGCTGCCTCGCATCGCCACCCAAGACAACGATGCGTATTCCTGTTAGCATCCGGATCACTCCTTTCCGAGACACGATATGCTTTTAGTCTATGCAGACACCCATAGATAGGTGAAGAAACACAAAAAAACCGCCCTATTCGGGACGGCTTTCATGTGTATCCATTTTCATATGTTATTTATGCTCCAGCTTTAAAATCGACAATTCCGTTACATTCACAAAATGCTGATTAATAACCGTGACATTCTACCGTTTAAAAAGAAATTGTGAACTTAGCGACCGGTATGACCAAAGCCTCCAGCACCACGCACCGTTTCAGACAAATGTTCTACCTGCTTCAGCTCTACCTCAGGTACAGCCTGAAATACCATTTGTGCAATTCGCTCATTACGCGTAATCGTGAATGGTTCCTCGCCCAAATTGATAAGCAGTACCTTAATCTCCCCACGATAATCCGCATCAATGGTTCCCGGTGTGTTGAGACAGGTAATACCATGCTTGAGAGCCAGTCCGCTGCGCGGACGGATTTGTGCCTCCAGTCCTGCCGGCATTGCTATAGCGAATCCGGTTGGAACAAGACAACGCTTGCCTGGTTCCAGAACTAAGTCCTCTTGCACCGCAGCATACAGGTCAAACCCGGATGCAAGCTCTGACATTTTACGGGGCAGCTCAATATCCTCATTGCCCCCAAGTCTGTTAATTTCCACGTAAGTTAACAAAATAGTCCCTCCTCATATCCTTAACCGCTGAATCACTCGCTCCAACCATCGACAGGGCAAACGGCTCCGAGAACATCCGGTCCAGTACCTTGTTCACATCATCGGCTGTCACTTGCTCAATGTGTTCGATCATTTGATCCAGCGTGTAATGCTGCCCTAGCATCAACTCATTTTTCCCAAGACGATTCATCCGGCTTCCTGTGCCCTCAAGGCTTAAAATCAGGCTTCCTTTTAACTGCTCCTTGCCCTTACGAAGCTCGTTATCGTCCAGTCCCTTGACAGCCACATCACGTAGCAGTTCAAGCGTCAGATCCAGCACATCCTTCGTCTGCTTGGGAGCTGTACCGGCATAAAGGGTAAACATACCACTGTCCGCGTGGGAGCTATGGTAGGAATAGACCGAATAAGCCAGCCCGCGCTTTTCCCGAATTTCCTGAAACAGACGTGAGCTCATACCGCCGCCGATCGCGTTGTTCAGCAATACCATAGCATACTGTAGATCGTCACCTGTTGCAAATCCAGGCAGGGACAAGCAAATATGATTCTGCTCCGTTGCCTTTTCATGATACAACAGCTCACCGTTAAACGCAGGCACCGTCAGGGGCAAAGCTGTTCCATGGTTATCAAAGTGCCCAAAGTGACGCTCCAGTAGCTCTACCAGACTATCATCAATATTACCAGCCACACTGATGACCGTATTGTCGATTGTATAGTGTTCTTTCATATAATTGCTGAGATGGGAGCTGTCCATAGCTAATAAATGCTTTTCGGTACCGAGAATGGGGTAAGCCAGCGGATGGTTGCCATAGGCTGCGCGTGATAAGAGATCATGCACCATATCGTCCGGTGTGTCCTCGTACATAGAGATTTCCTCCAGGATCACGTTCTTCTCTTTTGCCAGCTCTTCATGATCTAATTTAGAATTAAAAAACATATCGGACAGTACATCAACCGCAATCGGCAGATGCTCATCCAGCACTTTTGCATAATAGCACGTATATTCCTTCGAAGTGAATGCATTAACATTTCCTCCGATGGCGTCAAATTGCTCGGCAATTTCCTTCGCGTCAAAACGCTCTGTTCCTTTGAAAAGCATGTGTTCAATAAAATGAGAAATACCGTTATTGTCCGGGGTTTCATTTCGGGAGCCGGTTTTAACCCATATGCCGAAAGAAACGGAACGCACGGTTGGAATTTTTTCAATGACCACTCTTAGGCCGTTTTTGAGTTGAATTCTTTCCATGATTGGCCCTCCTAAACTGAATTGCAAACTTTGCCATAATGTTCAATCCTAACAGAAAAAAGACGTTCACTCAACCGGAGCAGGTAGCTGCCGATCAGGGGAAAGCGTCTGACTGACGGTTCCAGGTACCAGTCCCTTGCTGCGAATGGCACGAATCATACCTTTGAGAGCTGCCGATGAAGAATCTGTCGGATGCATCAAAATCAGTGATCCCGATTCGACCTTGCTACTGATTTTAGCAATTACCGATTCCGGTGAAGGATGCCTCCAGTCCACTGTATCCAGTGTCCACAGAACTGTTTTAAGCCCCATACCTGCTGCTAAATCGACAGTTTCCTGATTAAAATCGCCAGACGGCGGTGCAAACCAGCTATTTTTCACACCTAAAATTTCCTGAAGAAGCACTTGTGTCTTCTCTATTTCCTGTGTAGCCCTTTCCCTGCTCAGACGGCTCATATTCGGATGGGAGTATGCATGGTTCGAAAGCTCATGTCCTCTTTTTTGAATTTCTTTAGCGAGTTCAGGATTTTTTTTCAGCCAGCTACCATCGAAAAAAAACGTAGCCTTGACCTTTTCCTGATCCAGCGTATCCAGTATAGGCATGATATACTCGTTTCCCCAAGCCACATTGATCATGAAAGAAACCATCGGCTTCTCGGGATTTCCCCGGTAAATCGGGACATTACCAAGCTGATTCAAATGTACTTTGGGCGCAAGCTGCCGATATACGTACTGTATGGGTCGATCTGGAGCCGCAATTGCTTTACGATAAGTCGCATCCAGGTCAACCTCCAAGCCGTTATAGCCAGGAATAGCCTTCCATACCCGATCGACTTTGGCATCAACCGGCTCCCGTCTTTGCCGGGCAGCCTCTGATCGCAGTCGCTGCATGAGTGCATTATCAGGTAAAGCCGCGACCGCCATCGTTGTTGTAGCCTCGGGCTCACTCGTTTCCGTGCTGTATCCGGCGCGTAGTTGGCTTACATACTCACGTACCCCGCTAAACTGTCCAATCACCAGCGTAATGGCCAGACTGGCTACAACCCACGCTGCTCTCTCTGCCTTTCTCATGATCCCTTCATCCTCCCGCCCGTTTGTCCACATTGTATGCGGGGAGGAAAAGAACTATGACGCAGCAAGCGCCTGAAAGCCCACTTCGACACAGCTTGTGATTATGTATGAAAAAAGAGCCAGAAACGTAGCTCTGCCTCTTTCCAAAAGCTTAAACGATGCTATTTCTAATCCCGAGTGTTCTGTAAAAAACGAACAGCACTCCTGTTATAGCGATCCGCTGTACGCAGGTACTAGGACTTTGCAGGAGCCTCAGCCGTCAGAACCGCTTTGCGGGACAAATTGACACGGCCTTGTTGATCAATTTCGGTTACTTTCACCGTAATCGTATCTCCAATAGCAACTACATCCTCAACTTTGGCTACACGTTCAGTAGACAGTTGGGAAATATGAACCAGACCGTCCTTGCCCGGTAAAATTTCGACGAACGCACCGAATTTTTCAATCCGTTTCACTGTGCCGATGTAAATCTCTCCGATCACGACTTCTTTCACGATACCTTCAATAATGGAACGCGCCTTTTCATTCATCTCTTGGTTTGTGGAAGCGATGAATACACGACCATCTTGTTCGATATCAATTTTTACGCCGGTTTCTTCGATGATTTTGTTAATGATTTTACCACCCGCACCAATAACATCACGGATTTTATCCGGGTTAATGTGCATCGTCATAATTTTCGGCGCATACGGAGACAATTGCTCACGCGGCGTCTGGATGGCTTCCATCATTTTGCTAAGAATGAACAGACGTCCTTCTCTGGCTTGATTGAGCGCATCCTGCAAAATGTTACGGTCGATACCGTTAATCTTGATATCCATTTGAATAGCAGTTACGCCTTTTGCTGTACCAGCCACTTTAAAGTCCATATCACCCAGGTGATCTTCCATGCCCTGGATATCGGTCAACACAGAAACATGATCCCCGTCCTTGATCAATCCCATCGCTACACCTGCAACCGGAGCCTTGATCGGTACACCCGCATCCATCATAGCCAGTGTGCTCGCGCAAATACTAGCCTGGGAAGTCGAGCCATTCGATTCCAGCACTTCGGAAACGAGACGAATCGTATATGGAAATTCAGTTTCAGAAGGAATGACTTTGGAAAGCGCACGCTCACCAAGAGCACCATGTCCAATTTCACGACGACCCGGCGCACGCAAAGGACGAGCCTCGCCTACACTGAATGGAGGGAAATTGTAATGATGCATGAAACGCTTCGTTTCTTCCAAATCAATGCCGTCCAAAATTTGTACATCACCCAATGCGCCAAGTGTACAAACGCTAAGCGCTTGCGTTTGACCGCGTGTGAACAAACCCGAGCCATGCGTACGCGGCAGAATGCTCGTGTCGCTTTCGATCGGACGAATCTCGTCAAGCTTACGACCGTCAGGACGCACTTTATCATGCGTAATCAGACGACGGACTTCTTCTTTAACGATATCATAGAGAACTTCGCTCACGTCTTTCAAAAGCTCAGGCGTCTCTATGTATTGTGCTTCAAAGTGTGCAACCGTCTCTTCGTTGACTGCATCAATCGCCTCTTGACGGGCATGTTTTTCTACAATTTTGACGGCTTCCACCAAACGTTCGGCTGCATAAGCACGAACTTCGCTGTTCACTTTTTCATCGACAGCATGCAGTTTAACCTGCATTTTTTCTTTACCTGCCACTTGAACCAGTTGCTCAATGACTGCCACAATGTTCTTGATCTCGTCATGTCCAAACATGATTGCTTCCAGCATGGCTTCTTCCGGAATTTCGTTACCTTCCGCTTCTACCATCATGATAGCATCTTTTGTTCCGGCTACAACCAGGTACAGATCGCTTGCATCCTGCTGCGCAATGTCCGGGTTAATCACGAATTGTCCGTCCACACGTCCTACAGCGACTCCGCCAATCGGTCCATTAAAAGGTACATCCGAAATGCTAAGCGCTGCCGAGGTTCCGATCATCGCTGCAATTTCCGGCTCACAATCCTGATCGACACTCATCACCAGGTTTAATACCTGTACATCATTCCGGAAGCCTTCCGGGAACAATGGGCGAATCGGACGGTCTGTCAGACGGCTGGACAAAATCGCTTTTTGACTCGGGCGTCCTTCCCGTTTAATAAATCCGCCTGGAATTTTTCCCACAGCATACAATCTTTCTTCATAGTTCACCGTCAGCGGGAAAAAGTCCAAATCTTTCGGCGCATTGGAAGCGGTCACGGTACAGAGAACAACCGTTTCGCCATAGCTTACTTTAACTGCCGCATTGGCCTGTTTCGCAAGACGTCCTGTTTCCAGCACCAGCTTTCTTCCGCCGAGCTGCATTTCCACACGTTGCTCCATGGTATCCCTCCATTTCATTCCATTGTAAAAGTTCTATACATATCCAGTATTTCCTGCGCGGGCCTAATTCATAAGAAGCCCTATGCATTATAAGCACCAGAACCTTACTAGACTCGCACTTCTAAAGGATCTGTACGTCAAAAATAATTCCTTACTTCAAAAAAGAACCCGGCTGCTGTCCGCCGTCGCCTTAGCAGGGACAAGCGGTGAACAACCAGGCTTCTTTTCTCATTACATGTCTGAAAATTAACGACGCAGTCCGAGACGCTCGATCAACGCACTGTAACGTTTAACATCAGTCTTCTTCAGGTAAGCCAAAAGTTTACGACGCTGACCGACCATTTTCAACAACCCGCGGCGGGAGTGATGGTCTTTCTTATGCGAACGAAAGTGGCTTTGCAAGTTAACGATGTTTTCAGTAAGGATAGCGATTTGTACCTCAGCAGATCCTGTATCGGATTCATGAGTTTTGTACTCCTCGATCAATTGCTGTTTACGCTCTTGAGTCAATGCCATCCTGTTCACCTCCTTCATTATAATCGCCATTAGCCTCGTAGCCGCCGGTGAAAGCAGACAACCAAGCCAAGGTTCATCGTTGTTTACACAACATAAGTCAGTATAACACAGCACCTGTCTTATGTAAATAAATTAGCCTAACAGCTTTTTAGCCGTTTGTACGTCATTGCCAATCTGGGTAATCAACTCGTCCACTGAAGAGAATTTGCGCTCAGGACGAATGTAATGATGAAGCTCAACAAGCACAGGCTCACCATAAATCTGCTGATCAAAATCAAACAGATGAACCTCAAACGACGGATTCAGCACACCTTCATGAAAAGTAGGCTTAACTCCTACATTCATTACCCCGCATACCCAACGATCACCTACCAGTGCCCTCACAGCGTATACGCCTTTGACTGGAATCACGTAAGTATCATCCAGCTTGAGATTGGCTGTCGGGAAGCCGATGGTACGTCCTCGCTTCTCTCCATCCATTACGGTGCCCCGAATGCGATATGGGCGTCCCAGCCAGCGAGAGGCATGCGTTAAATCTCCTGTATGCAAGGCACGGCGGATGCCGGAGCTACTCACTTTTTCCCCATCCAGCTCGAATGGCGGTACGGTGTGGACGGACATTCGTTCTCCTCCCAGCTCCCGAAGTGTATGCTCATGTCCGGCTCCCCGGTAGCCAAACCGGAAATCAAAGCCCACTACTGCTGTTTGAATCTGCAGTGGAAGCAGGATGTCCGTGATAAACGCCTCAGGGCTAACTTTGGAAAAGTCCTCGTCAAAACTCAAAATATAAAGCACGTCCACACCCATATCGGCCAAAATATCCTGCTTGTCCACAAGCGGGGTCAAATAGCCTTCATAGTCGCCTTTTTTCATGACTTCCTTCGGGTGAGGATGAAATGTCATAACAGATACCGGCACTTTCTGTTCCCGAGCCAGCTCGACAGCCTTTCGTATGACACTTGCGTGTCCAAGATGAAGACCGTCAAACTGACCGATCGCCGTGACCTGTGAACGTCCCCATTGGTGCAAAAGCTCATCGCTCAATGGATAAGATAACGATACGGTAATCATATTATTTCACCTGCATTTCACATCATTTGACTAACTTCGTCAAAATTATAGCACAATTCAAGGTAAAAAAACTTTAATTGGCGCGATAGCCCCTGATTCATCCTGTCCATATATGCCCAAAAACGTTCGATCCTCTTTATACAAACGGAAGGGCTGGCTGTCCGTCACAGGCGGTGAAATCATGCTTAGTGACAAACGCTGACCTTGAAGAGCAGCAGCAGCCTTCACTTCGGCTACCGTATGATCAGGCATATAGTCAATGGCCTCATCAGTGGCAATAAGCCGCTCACTCAGGCTACCATCCGCTACGTAGCGTTCAATTTCTTCAAATGTTAAACAACGATCTGCAGGAATCCCCGCAGACATGGTACGTTCCAGCTTGACCATCGTCGAAGGATATCCCAAGGTGCGGCCGATATCGACGCATAGCGTGCGAATATAAGTTCCTTTGGAGCATAATGCACGAAAAGAAATATCCACATGGGATCCCGTATCTGCGAATCCCGTCATTTCCAGCTCGTAAATGGTCACTTCACGGCTTTTACGCTCCACGGTTTTGCCTTCACGGGCCAGCTCGTATAGACGTTTTCCATCCACTTTGAGCGCAGAGTACATTGGCGGCACTTGGGAAATCGTACCGACAAAACGCTCCAGAACCGCTTTCGCTTCCTCTTCTGTAACCTCTACCGGACGGTCACACTCTTCAGTAATCGTACCCGTAAGGTCCTCCGTATCCGTGGCAATCCCCAAGCGTAACGTTGCATGGTATTCCTTAGGTAGCTCCTGCATGTATTCAACTACACGGGTAGCACGTCCCAGACACAACGGCAGCACGCCCGTCACCTGAGGATCAAGTGTTCCGGTATGTCCGATTCGCTTCATTCCCAGCAAACGGCGAGCCTTGGCCACCACATCGTGGGAGGTGAATCCAGCGGGTTTGTAAACGGGTAGTACACCTTCCCAATTTGCCTGTTCCTGCTTCATCGGCTTCATAGCTCGGCCTTCACCCGCCCTACAACGATCTCAATAATATCCTCCAACTTACCCTCCAGACGGCAACCGGCAGCACGTACATGTCCCCCGCCCCCAAATGACTGGGCAAGCGCAGCTACGTTAACGTTACCTGCCGATCTCATGCTGGCTTTGACCGCTTGATCACTAATCACTTTAAAGAAAATGCCTACTTCAACGCCGCGAATATTTCTCGGATAATTGACGATACCTTCCAAATCCTCATTAACAGCTCCGCAATCCTTCATATCGTCAGGGGTTACAACCACCCAGGCGATTTTACCATCCTTCGAAATTTCAAGCGTTTGCAACGCTTTGGTCAGCACCTTCATTTGCGGGAAGGTCATTTCTTCCAGCAGACTCTCGGAGAGATAAGGACCGTCTACACCATAAGCGAGCAGTCGTGACACCGTAGACATAACCTTGGGTGAAGTGTTCGAATACCTGAAGCCTCCTGTGTCCGTCAGCAGCCCGGTATATACAGCCGTCGCCACTTCAACGTCCCAGTTGATCGCAAACTTTTCCAGTAAATCAAAAAGAATTTCTGCTGTTGCCGCAGCATCCGACTTAATCACATTAACTGTGCCATACGCATCATTCGTTGGATGATGATCAATATTCAAAATGATAGCATCTTCCGCAAAAAACTGCTCTGTCAGACCAACACGACGGAAATCTGCACAATCGACGCAAATAATCCGGTTGTATTTTCGTTCCGGCGGTTGCTGGCTCATATCCATAATCTCATCGGCATGCCATAAAAAATCCATGCGCTTCGGGATAGGCCCCTCATTCAGCATGGTAAATTTCTTCCCCAGACATGAGAGAAGCCAGCCCACCGTTACGGTGGAGCTGACTGCGTCTCCGTCCGGCTGTACATGCGATACGATCAGGTAATCATCATGCTCCAGAATAAATTCCTTCGCTTGTTGAAGCGCCTGTTCATAGGTATGCATTGCCGTCTCCTTTACATTCAGTTCATGGTTCCTTCGGATAAACTGGCTCTTGCTATTTTTCATCCTTGTCGATATCACTTAACAGCTTTTCAATCCGGCTGCCATAAGCGATAGATTCGTCAATTTTGAAGATCAGCTCGGGAATATGGCGGAGCCGTATTCGTTTGCCAAGTTCAGAACGAAGATAACCGTTCGCTTTGTCCAATGCTTTCAGGGAAGAAGTTTTTTGCTCCTCATCCCCAAGCACGCTCAAGTAGATTTTCGCTTGGGACAAATCGTTTGTCAGATCGACACCCGTTACCGTAATAAAACCGATACGGGGATCTTTTAATTCGGTCTGTATGAGTTGGCTCAGCTCTTTCTTAATCTGCTCGCCAACCCGACCTGTACGTATTTTAGCCATGGATGCTCACCTCTCTGCCGTTAGCGCTCCACTGTTTCCATGACGAACGCTTCAATAATGTCGAGTTCCTTAACATCATTATAGCCATCAAGGGTAATACCGCATTCGTAACCTTGGGCAACTTCTTTTGCGTCGTCCTTAAAGCGTTTCAGTGAGTCGATTTTACCTTCAAAAATAACAATGCCATCACGTATCAGGCGTGCTTCTGCTGAACGGGCAATTTTACCGGACGTCACCATACAACCGGCAATCGTACCAACCTTAGTTACTTTAAACACGTTACGAACTTCAGCATGCCCAATTACATTTTCTTTATATTCAGGATCCAACATGCCTTTCATGGCTTGCTCGATTTCTTCAATGACATTGTAAATGACGCGGTGCAGACGAATGTCCACTTTTTCTGCTTCAGCTGTAGATTTCGCCTGATTATCCGGACGAACGTTAAAACCAATCACAATGGCATTGGAAGCCGCAGCCAAAATAATATCGGATTCGGTAATTGCACCTGCACCGCTGTGAAGAATTTTAACGCGTACACCTTCAACTTCAATCTTGTTCAAGGAACCTTTCAGCGCTTCGACGGAACCTTGCACATCACCCTTGATAATGACGTTCAGATCTTTCATCTCGCCATCCTTGATGTGCTGGAACAGGTCATCCAGCGTTACGCGGGTGTTGCTGCCCAGATCGGACTGACGTTGCGTAATCGCACGTCTATCAGCGATAGCACGAGCTTTGCGCTCATCTTCGAACACCATGAACGGATCACCAGCAAGTGGCACTTCTGTCAAACCAGTGATTTCAACCGGTGTGGAAGGGCCCGCTTCCTTAAGACGGCGGCCTTTGTCGTTAACCATGGCACGTACACGTCCGAAACAGTTACCTGCTACGAAAGCATCGCCGACTTTCAGGGTACCGTTCTGAACAAGGATACGAGCTACGGAACCGCGGCCTTTATCCAGCTCAGCCTCGATTATCGTACCACGTGCCCGTTTGTCCGGGTTCGCTTTGTACTCATTCACTTCAGCTACGAGCAGGATCATTTCGAGCAGATCTTCAAGTCCCATTCTCTGTTTCGCGGAAACGTTAACGAAAATCGTATCGCCGCCCCACTCTTCAGGAACCAATTCATACTCGGTCAGTTCTTGCTTCACTTTATCCGGATTTGCATCCGGTTTGTCGATCTTGTTCACAGCCACGATAATCGGCAGGCCTGCTGCCTTCGCGTGGTTAATAGCTTCAACTGTCTGTGGCATAACGCCGTCGTCAGCCGCAACAACAATGATCGTCATATCCGTAACTTGAGCACCACGAGCACGCATAGCCGTAAATGCTTCGTGACCCGGTGTATCCAGGAAAGTGATTTTTTTGCTGTTGATTTCAACTTGGTATGCACCGATATGCTGTGTAATACCACCAGCTTCGCCGCCCGTTACATTAGTGGAGCGAATAGCATCCAACAAAGTTGTTTTACCATGATCGACGTGACCCATAATGGTAACAACAGGTGGACGTGCTTTCAGAAGCTCTGGATCATCGTTTTCTTCCACTGTTTCAAAGCGATCCTCTTCGACCGGAATTTTCACTTCTACTTCTACACCGAAATCTCCGGCAAGCAGAAGGATAGTATCCATATCCAGTTCCTGGTTAATGGTCGCCATCGTTCCGAGTGTGATCAGCTTTTTGATAACTTCCGATGCATCCTTGTGGAGAAGCTTCGCTGTTTCGCCTACTGTCATCTCACCGCGCACAATGATCTTCTTAGGCGTATTGTCGATCTTCTCGCGGCGCTCCTGTTGCTGACCTCTGCCACGATTGTTGAATTTCCCACCACGATTGCTACCACCGCGGTTATTGCCACCACGACCACCGTTACCTCCGCGTCCTCCGCCTTGACGGTTATCGTCAAAACGACCTTGACCGGAACGGTTAGTGCCGTTATTGGAATTGCTGCCTGTACGGTTGCCACCACCGCTACGGTTTGCATTACTGCCTCCCGTGGATGATGCCGTTCTTACTGCCGTACCACCTTGACTGCTCCCTTGTGGACGTGAGTTGGTGCTTTGGCTGCCTTGAGGACGTGAACCCGTGTTAGTGCTTGGGCGCTGTTGTCCTCCCTGTTGCTGGCCGCCACTGCGGTTCTGGCTGCCTTGTTGTCCACTTGGTCTGCTTGTACTCTGTTGACTGCGGTTTTGACCGCCCTGCTGACTGCCTTGCGCTTTTGGAGCGCTGCTTCGGTTACTGTTTTGGTTGTTGTTTGTCCTATTCATACTTACCTGCTTTTCCTGTTGATTTTTGGTTTGCTCAGTTGAATGATTAATATTCTGGCTTGAACCGGCCTGGTTCGAGCTTACTTGCGCCGTGCCTGCTCCGCCTTGCTTGGCCGCAGCATTGGATTTAATATCCTTAAAAAATTTTTCCACTTTACCCACGGCATCGTGTTCCATGACGCTCATATGGTTGTTCACGGGAATATCCAGCCGTTTAAGAATGGTGATAATTTCTTTGCTGCTCATGTTCAACGATTTGGCGTATTCGTATACCCGCACTTTGTCTTTGCTTTCTTGTTTACTCAATATACTCCACCTCCGACATTATCCCCGCATGTTTCTTGATCAATTTCGCGAATCCTTGATCCGTCACAGCCAGCACAACCCGTTCAGGCTTGCCGATGCTGCTTCCCAAGCTTTCCCGGTCAAATCCTATCAATAAGGGGATTTTGTACGTCCCGCATTTGTCGCGGAATTTCTTTTGAGTATTCATTGAAGCATCTTTCGCAAGAATGACCAGCTTGGCTTCTGAAGACCTGATCGCTTTATAAACGATCTCATCACCTGTTAGCAGCTTGCCCGCTCTCATAGCAAGGCCCAATCCAGACAGCGCCTTATTCATCCTGCACGCTGCCTTGTGCCGCCAGGAATTCTTCCTCGACGGCAGCAAAATCACGACTTAGCTGCTCATAAATATCAGCATGAACCGAGTGCTTCAATGCCCGATCCAGTGCCTTGCTTTTTTGAGCAAGCTTGAAGCAGGCGGCTTTGCCGCACAAGTAAGCGCCGCGTCCCGACTTTTTGCCAGTCAAGTCAATCAGCACTTCGTCTTCAGGGGTTTTGACGACACGGATCAACTGCTTCTTAGGCATCATTTCATGACAGGCCACACACTTGCGCAAAGGTATCTTTCTCTGTTTCATGCATTAACCCCCCTACACTCCGTTTAATCTACAGAAACGGAATCCTGATGCATTTCATCGGTGGATGTTCTCGGTCTGCCGAGTTCTTCCTCCGCCTGCGTTTCGCTCTTGATATCAATTTTCCAGCCAGTAAGCTTGGCAGCAAGGCGGGCATTTTGCCCTTTGATACCAATGGCCAGAGAAAGCTGATAATCCGGCACGATGACACGCGCCATTTTTTCTTCTTCAAACACCTGCACCTCAAGCACCTTAGACGGGCTCAGCGCATTAGCCACATACTCGTCAACATTATCGGAATAACGCACAATGTCGATTTTTTCACCACGCAACTCATTCACAATCGTCTGCACCCGCGTTCCTCTCGGTCCTACACAAGAACCGACCGGATCTACCTCGGCATTGCGAGAATGAACTGCGATTTTAGAACGGAAGCCTGCTTCACGCGCTACAGAACGAATCTCAACGACACCGTCAAAAATTTCCGGCACCTCGAGTTCGAACAAACGCTTAAGCAGACCTGGATGTGAGCGGGACAACATGATTTGCGGCCCTTTGGTCGTATTCTCTACCTTGGTAATATAAGCCTTAATCCGGTCCAGATGGCTGAATTTCTCATTAGGCATCAACTCGCCCAACGGGAGAACCGCCTCCACCTTACCCAGGTCAATATAAATATTACGCGGGTCCTGACGTTGTACGGTCCCTGTTACAATATCCTCTTCCTTGTCCACAAACTTGTTGTAGATCAATCCCCGCTCCGCTTCACGGATACGTTGGGTTACGACCTGCTTCGCTGTTTGTGCGGCAATCCGTCCAAAATCACGAGGAGTAACTTCAATTTCAGCAATATCCTCCAGCTGAAAATGCGGGTTAATCTCACGGGCCGCTGGCAACGAAATCTCGGTGCGAGGATCCAATACCTCCTCAACGATCAGCTTGCGGGCATATACCTTAATGACACCCGAGTTGCGGTTCATATCGACACGCACGTTTTGTGCGGTGTTGAAATTCCGTTTGTAGCTGGAAATCAAGGCTGCTTCAATGGCCTCAAACAGCACATCCTTGCTGATCCCCTTTTCCCGTTCCAACTCGTTCATTGCTTCAATAAAATCCATACTCATGGATTACTGCTCCCCCTTTCAAATGATGCACCTGCGTCCTGGTCGGCACACGAGGCAAAAAAACATGAAGCACATGTCAAACAGCAACGGTCAAATCCGAATTAAAATATGATCGCGAGCCTGGCTCCAGCAACCTTGTCATAAGGTATGGCGTGCTTCTTTTGTCCGCTCTGAACGGTAAGTTCCCCATCTTCAAAAGAAAGCAAACGACCTTCAAATTCCTTCAGACCGTTGATCGGCTCGTATGTAGTAACGAATACATTTTTGCCTACCGCTTTGGTTACGTCTTCCGCTTTTTTCAGCGGTCTTTCAGCGCCTGGTGAAGACACTTCCAGAAAATATGCTGTAGAAACAGGGTCATTTTCGTCCAGCTTTTGACCCAGGTATTCACTGATCATACTACAGTCGTCCAGATCAATTCCCCCGTCTTTGTCTACAAAAACGCGAAGAAACCAATTGCTGCCCTCTTTGACATACTCGACATCGACCAGTTCAAAACCATGCTCATCGAGGTAAGGTTGGGCTATTTCTTCTACTACTGACTTGATCTTTGGTGTGCTCAAAGATTATAACCTCCAAAAGTAAACTTTCCTGTGGTGAAAAAGAGACGCCCCATTGCCATGGACAATGCTTCTCCATCACCGGCATTTTCCATTTTCATTTGATGTAATGTTCATTTTGGGCTCACTGCAAATAAACCGGCGTACCGGTTCCTGCCCAAAAATCGTCTTTTCACGTTGTAACTGTATATCAAACAGTAAAGAGTGGGTTTCCCCACTCTTTAAGCAACGGTTTTATCTCCATGATTACCAAAAAAATTATAACATAACCGTAGTTATGTGACAAGTGCCAGAGCTTGACTACTAGGATTACATTTAAAACAGAGACAACTGATTGCTCTCTGGCAGTCCGCGGAAACAGCCCATCTGGGACAGCATTTCGACAATCGTTTTACTGGCCTTCGATTTTTGCTGAAAATCTTCGACAGACAAAAATTCACCCTGCTCACGGGAGGCTGCGATGTTACGCGCCGCGTTGTCACCAATCCCCTGAAGCGCCCCGAACGGAGGAATGAGCGAATCTCCGTCTACCTTGAAGCGCGTAGCTTCAGAACGATACAAATCAATCGTCTTGAAACTGAAACCGCGTGCTGTCATTTCCAACGCCATTTCCAGGATCGGAAGCATCCCTTTTTCCTTAGGCGGAGCCTGAAAACCGAGCTGCTCGATTTCGACAATTTTCCGCGCGATGGCATCATACCCCTGACAACACAGCTCAATATCAAAATCGGCTGCGCGTACCGAGAAATAGGTCGCATAATATTCAATCGGATAATACAGCTTGAAATAGGCGGTCCGCACTGCTGAAATAACATAGGCTGCGGCATGCGCCTTTGGAAACATATACTGGATCTTGAGACAGGAATCAATGTACCATTGTGGCACCTTGCATTTTTTCATTTCCTCGATCCATTCCGCACTGAGCCCCTTACCTTTACGCACGCTCTCCGTAATTTTAAAGGCCAGACTTGCATCCATCCCCGCCTTGTAGATCAGGAATAGCATGATATCATCCCGGCAACCGATTACGGTCTTGATGTTGCAGGTATTGTTCTTGATCAAATCCTGCGCGTTACCCAGCCATACGCCCGTACCGTGGGACAAACCGGAAATTTGCAGCAAATCGGCAAAGGAAGTCGGCTGTGATTCCACTAGCATTTGGCGTACAAACTTGGTTCCCATCTCGGGTACCCCATAGGTTGCGACAGGAGTACGGATTTGCTGCGGCGTTACACCAAGCGCCTCCGTGGAATTAAACATGCTCATGACCTTCGGATCATTCATCGGAATCGTTGTTGGGTCGACACCGGTCAAATCCTGAAGCATTCTCATCATGGTCGGATCATCATGGCCCAGAATATCGAGCTTGAGCAAGTTCGCGTCAAAAGCATGATAATCAAAATGCGTCGTTTTCCATTCCGAGCTTGTATCATCAGCCGGGAATTGTACCGGCGTAATGTCCTCAACCTCAATATAATCGGGAACGACGACGATCCCGCCCGGATGCTGTCCGGTGCTGCGTTTGACGCCCGTACAGCCGGAAGCCAGCCTGTTCAGTTCGGCCCCGCGCCATTTTTTATGATGCGCCTCTTCAAATTTCTTCGCAAAGCCAAAGGCCGTTTTCTCGGCAACCGTACCAATGGTTCCAGCACGGAATACGCTTTTCTCTCCAAACAGTACTTTCGTATAATTATGTGCGACTGGCTGATATTCCCCGGAGAAGTTCAAGTCAATATCGGGAACTTTATCTCCCTTAAACCCAAGGAACGTTTCAAACGGAATATCCTGTCCTTCACCCTTCAGCTTGCCACCGCATTGCGGGCAGTTTTTGTCAGGCAAGTCAAATCCGCTTGGCACACTACCATCCAAAATCCATTCGCTATGTCTGCATTCAGGATTACCGCAAATATAATGGGCAGGCAGTGGATTAACCTCGGAAATACCGAGGAAGGTAGCGACCACAGAAGATCCAACAGAACCCCGTGAACCTACCAGGTATCCATCCTGATTGGACTTTTTAACCAGACGCTCGGAAATGAGATAGTTGGCAGAGAAACCGTATTTAATAATCGGCTCCAGTTCTTTCTCCAGACGGGCTACGACCACCTCGGGCAATTCCTCACCATAAATGGATTTAGCCGTCTCGTAGCAAGTATTGCGGATTTCCTCGTCTGCCCCATCCAGCAACGGTGTAAACAGCTTGTCAGGGAACAGCTCCAATTCCTCAAACCGATCCGCCAGCTCGCTGGTATTCTTCACAACGACTTCATAGGCTTTCTCCTCGCCCAGAAACTCGAATTCTGCCAGCATTTCGTCTGTCGTGCGCAAATGCGCATCCGGTTTCCGGATATCTTTTAACGGGCTAAAGCCAGTAATTCCATGTATCGTGATATCTCGGTACAGCTTATCACGCGTTTCCAAATAGTGAACATTGCCTGTAGCAATAACGGGCTTATCAAGCCGCCGCCCAATTTCGCATACTTTACGAACTGCCGTTTTCAGAGCATCAGGGCCACTTACCAGTTGTTTTTCCACCAGATGCATGTACATAGTTAAAGGCTGGATCTCCAGCACATCATAAAACTGGGCGATTTCCTCGGCTTCCTCCTCCGACTTGTTCAGCACAGCCTCGAAAAACTCTCCCTTTTCGCAACCTGAAATAATAAGCAGCCCGTCTCTCATCTCTGACAATTTCGATTTAGGAATACAAGGGACACGCTTAAAATATTCGGTATGTGACATTGAAACCAGCTTGTACAGATTTTTTTTGCCAATCGGATTAAGCGCATAAATGCAGCAGTGGAAAGGACGAACGGTCGATAAATCCTTACCCACATAGTCGTTCAAGCGGTCGAGCATTTTTAAGCCTTTAATTTGTTCTGCATCATTCAAAAGTCCATTCAGCACTTCCGTTAGCGCAACTGTATCATCAATGGCCCGGTGATGACTTTCGAGCGCAACCTTATATTTGGTGGTCAGTGTGTTCAGACGATGATTCTTCATTGTCGGGAACAACAAGCGAGCCAATTCCAGTGTATCGAGTACTGGGTTCGTCATCTCAGGCAATCCCATGTTCCTAAGCGTAGCCTGGATAAAGCCGACATCAAATCGCGCATTATGAGCAACTAATACAGCATCGCCTGCAAAAGCCACGAATTCCTTCATAACGGGCTCCACATCAGGTGCATCCTTGACCATTTCATCGTTAATGTTGGTCAATTGCTGGATATTGTAAGGAATACGCTCATGTGGATTTACAAAGGTAGCATAACGGTCAACCTCTTTGCCTTCATGCATTTTAACAGCGGCAATCTCAATAATTCTATTTTGTGTAACTGATAGCCCGGTGGTTTCAATATCAAAAACGACATAAGTCGCTGTTTTCAAATTAAGCGGCTGTGACTGCATTACAACCTCAACCGCATCGTTGACCACATTGGCCTCGATACCGTAGATCATTTTAATTCCGTTTTTCTTGGCGGTCTTAGCGGCATCGGGATAACATTGCACTCCACCATGATCGGTGACCGCAATCGCCTTGTGCCCCCACTTGGCGGCTGTTTTAACATACTGGTCAATGGAGCTTACAGCATCCATCGCGCTCATCTTCGTATGAAGATGAAACTCAACCCGTTTTTCCTCTGCATTATCTTTACGGGAAGGAGGAGCCTGCACCTCTACCAGATCAGAAGGAATCATAACCAGCTCAGGAATTTGCATAAAACGATCATATTCGACGCGACCACGGACTTTAACCCATTTACCGTTAGCCAGCAAGCTGAGAATTTTTAGATCTTCTTTTGTTTTGGCAAACATTTTCATTTGCAGCGAATCACTAAAGTCAGTCAAATAATACGTAAACAACGTACTTCCGTTACGTAGTTCTTTGCTATCCAGACCGAAGATCGTCCCTTGTAATGTGACTTTCTTCTCTTCATCCTGAATGTCCTGCATCGGAACAGGCGGTTCCTTGATGTCATAGCCAAATTGAAGCCTTACATCTCCCTCTTCTTCATCCACTGGCGGCATTTCCGATTCCATGCTTTCCATCATCTGCTGAATAACTTCACGTTCTTCCTGCATCTTTTTCTCTTGAAACTGCTGCAAAGCCTCCTTATTACTTTCACCCACCTGGATTTTAATACGCATCGAGAGACCAAAATATTTATCGTAGAATTTGATGATTGCTTGGTCAATCTGCTTTTTACGTGCCAGCTCCAGTGACATGCTATCGCTCATCGTCAACAATAACAGGCCGTCCTCCCACTCATGTACAGCCCGGGTCATCCAGCCGTTCACGGATGGGATTTCACGGTGCACCCATTCCAGAAAAAGTTTCCAGTATTCACTGATGATATCCGCAGACTGAACTTGCTCACTATACCGAAACCGAAAGGTGATTTTAGCGATGTGGTTCATTTTCTCCTGCACTTGAATACAGAAGGCCCGATATACCTGAGCGGGAACCAGTGTTTCCTTGGCGATGATAATATTCCAATCCTTGTTGGTACGGCTTATTTCCACCTGCTCAATCCAACCGTCTAGGAAATAAGGCTCCACCACTCCCTCCGGCATCACCACCTGCTTCATCAGCAGTTCCAGCCGTTTTCTCTTTTCTTCAGCTCCGCCCATGGCTCTCCCCCCGTTTTCCATTGACTTAACAACTTTAATCGTACCTCGGTTCCAAATCTGCAATTCTGAAAACATGAAAAGCTTCTGCGTCTAAAACATCTCCGACCGCAAAAGCTTTTCGTAACCCCCTCAATCCTCCACCATAGCAACCCCTTTCGGTTATGCTCGTTGGCGGAGAGAATGAAGTGAGTATAGTGGTATAGCTTTACTTCTTTATTAGTACGCCCGTGCGAACACTACAGTATGCTTGGCTGGTTTGCCGCAGCACAGACATGTGGTCTTTTGCTCAGTAGTTTTAAAAGGTATATTGCGGCTTGTAGCGCCTGTCACTTCTTTGACCTTGTCTTCACATTCTTCAGATCCGCACCAGCCTGCCAAAGTAAAGCCGCGTTTCTCTTCCATGAGCGCCTTCATTTCATCCAGCGTATCTACGAAATAGAAGTTTTCATCCATAAAGCTCTTGGCACGATCAAACATTTCCTGCTGTACCTGTGCCAGCATCGCATGGACTTCCTCAACAAGGTTATCCTGCTGTACAATCTTTTTCTCGCCACTGATACGGGATACGAGCACGCAAACACCATTTTCCATATCACGAGGTCCGATTTCCAGACGCACCGGTACACCGCGCATTTCATATTCGTTAAACTTCCAACCAGGACTCACATCACTGCGATCGTCCATTTTCACACGTACGCCCACCTGTTTCAGTTCAGCGAACAGTTCATCTGCACGGGCAATAACTGCTTCACGCTTCTTAGGTGGCCCGATAGGCACCATAATGACCTGTGTAGGCGCAACCTTAGGAGGCAAAGCCAAACCACGGTCATCCCCATGAACCATAATCAGCGCACCAATCAGACGCGTGCTTGTTCCCCATGAAGTGGTATGAGCGTATTCCAGGTTATTGTCCCGGCTCAAGTATTTAATATCAAAAGCAACGGCAAAATTGGTTCCCATGTAGTGGGAAGTTCCCGCCTGCACCGCACGCCCATCCTTCATCATCGCTTCCAGTGAGAAAGTATCCTTCGCACCTGCAAATTTTTCAGAAGGCGTTTTTTGCCCGGTAATAACCGGGATAGCCAGCACTTCCTCAATAACCTCGCGGTATACTTCCAGCATTTTCATCGTTTCTTCGCGTGCTTCTTCTTCATTTTCATGAGCAGTGTGACCTTCCTGCCACAAAAACTCACTCGTACGCAAGAAAGGAAGCGTGCGTTTTTCCCAACGAACCACGTTAGCCCATTGGTTGATAAGCACTGGCAGATCACGATAGGATTGAATCCATTTGGAGTACATATGACCGATCATTGTCTCTGAAGTCGGACGGATCGCAAGGCGCTCCTCCAGCTTTTCCCCGCCAGCCTCGGTTACCCAAGGAAGCTCCGGGTTAAACCCTTCGACATGCTCTTTTTCCTTCTGGAAAAAACTCTCAGGAATGAACATCGGAAAATAGGCATTGCGATGACCTGTTTCTTTGAAACGTACATCCATGGCTTCCTTGATATGTTCCCAAATTTCAAAACCGTCGGGACGGAACACAATACATCCGCGAACCGGGGAGTAATCCATCAGTTCAGCTTTTTTAATAACATCAATATACCATCGGGAAAAATCTTCGCTCTGTGGCGTAATTTCCTCGACAAACTGTTTATCGTTCGACATAGAAACGCATGTCCTCCCATACAGACCCTTTTATATAAGTCCGTCTCTAATTAACCGTTAATTAATCGTAAAATATCATTGTACGTGACCGCAATCATGAGCAGGAATAACATGGCAAAACCAACGAAATGGACCATACCTTCCCTGCTTGGCTCAATCGGACGCCCCCTTACCGCCTCTATACCAAGGAAAACAAGTCTACTGCCATCAAGGGCTGGAATAGGCAACAGATTGAAGATTCCCAAGTTAATACTAATCATGGCTGTCCAAAATATCATTTTCTCTATTCCAGATTTAGCAATTTTCCCGGTTTCTTCAATCGTCCTCACTGGTCCTCCCAAATCATTAAGGGAAAAATTCTGTACTATCTGGTGAAGACCTGAAAAAATAAGCTTTGACGTTTCAAAAGTATACTTACCTGACATTTTAAATGTTTCAAGAAAACCCGCGCTTCTTGTAGGAAGGACAAGAGCAACTCCAACTTTCCCCCCCTCTTGGCCTTCGATGGCACGAGGAGTGACGGTAAGGTTCATCTTTTGATTATTTCGAAGAATAACCCATTTCATGGGTACATCCTTTGATTGAGTGATAATATTTATCATATTATCTTGATCACCATGTACACTCACACCGTTTATAGTTGAAACAATATCACCTTTTTTTAAACCAGCAACATCAGCAGGCTTGCCTTGTGTAACTTCCCCTACTTGTATATAGGTTGGATTGTCTACTGGTACACCTGTCATTTGCACATAAACGCCAAACAATAAAAACGCTAAAATGAAATTCATAAGCGGACCTGCAAATATAGCCAATGCTCGCTGTCCAACCGTCTTGCTAGCATATTGTCGGTTTTTCGGAGCTATCTGCGTACCAATTTTTTTATTCACAATGATAGCCTGAGGGTCTACTTGGAACTTAAAGCTATCTCCTTCAACATTGAGTTCAATACATAATTGTTCTTCAAGATCAATATGTACAACTTCACCAAAAATCACATTTCTCGGGTTAGTCAACTCATCTACATAAATTTTTTGAACCAGACCATCTAAAACTTTAACGCCGATACGTTGTCCCGGCTCAATTTGAACAAGTTCTGGATCCTCTCCTGCCATTCTTGCAAAACCACCAAAAGGAAGCAGACGAAAAGTAAATTGAGTTTCTTTCCTTTTATACGAAAAAATTTTTGGACCAAAACCAATTGCAAACTCACGAACTAGAATACCAGCTCGTTGAGCAAAATAATAATGCCCCCATTCATGCACTGCTACAACTAAAAAAAACATGCAGAATATATACAAAACAATTTTTAGCATTTCCATTTTCTCTGACACCTCCTTAAATACGATATGCATTTCTTAGAATAACATTATTCTAAGCAAATACCAAGTCCCACTATTGATCTTTTGGACATTAACCTCCTGTCCCGCTAAAGGTAGAAGCTATATAATATTTTAAGCGAATTCCTGTTTAAAGCTTGATACATAAGCAACAACCAGCCAACATATAGGAAGCTTCATGATTTCAACCAATTTCCATTGTTCTTCAACGAGCAGCAACTACTTTCATTTATCTACTCCACATGAATCTTTTTTGTCGATTGAAAAAGATTCGCTGTTTTCCACGCAGAAACCATTTCTTTGAATGGCTTGTATATCCGAACCTTCGATTCATCTTCATATAGTAAATGAGTAATTTCATCATTTACTATATGAGCCGAACCTAAAAGTTTCATATCTTGCCCTGCACAGTCGGATGGTGCTTCACTTGTAAATTACTATTGAGACAACTTCTTTTTTATGCTAATTCCTCCCTAATTCCGCTTATATAGTTTTTTCAATCAGGGAAAGTTCCCGCTGAAAACTGACACTTTTTCGTTCATCGACGGAGCTAATGTATACATCGGTTTGATGCAGCTTAGTCCTTGGCGATGCAACTGCTGGGAATAACTAGTCCAAAAATAAAGTGTAAAATGGCGTGTTTTAATTTTTAGTATGAGGCAACTCCAATGCTAACACGGAGGGTAGTTCTTCATTAAAAATCCTTAAAAATCCGTACCCTATACCAGTTATACCGTTCATTAATCCCAAAGAAGTATTTCCATTGAGTTGTCCTGTTAACCAAAATTCTTTCATAGCCTGTACAATTTCTTGTCCAAAAAGTAAAAAGTTATAATCATGACTAATCAATTTACACTTCTTTTTTATAACAGATAAAATATCTAGATTTCCTATTCCCCCATGACATAAGCAATTACCAAAATCGAAACCATTTGATACCATTTTTTTCATTGACAACTTAATTTCTATAAGTAAATAATCATCCTCATAAAAATCGGAAATAAGACTTCTTCCTAATCCGATCCCTGGAGCCCCATGACACCAGTAAACTGAGTTATAATGGGGATTAACTCTGTCTCTAAGATCTATCCAATTATTATTTTCCTCATTGTATAATTCCCGTTCAATTTTAAGGATTCCCTGAGCCGTATCAAAGTAAACTTTTTTGTGTATAACAGAATGAAGCTTCAACAAGGCCCATGCATAGCCCGCTATTCCATGAGATAGACCAGTGAGAAGCCTTTCTTCCGTAAATTGATCGGCCATTTTCTTAACCAGATAATTGGACAAGTGATCACCGCATTTTTCAGCAATGCTGATGAGCCTTTCGTTGGGTGTTAATTTATATAGATTTAAAATAATTATTATAACCCCCGCCACACCACCCACTATGTCAAAGGCTTCATCCCTCTCAATTAAAGGTTCAACTTCATATATATACTTAAGGGCTTCATAGTACAAATTTTCATCACTCCAAAGTTCACTTAAATGAACCAGTACATAAGATACCGCAGCTAGTCCATTGAAGGCAGACAATGATTGATATTCGTTGTCACGAATTACACTTAATGTTGAATTGAGCGCATCTTGAGCTAGTTCTTTATATAAAAAGTTATTAGATTCTTGAGCAAGATACGCTAAAAATAAAATAATTCCCAAGGAGCCGTCATAAAGTGTCTCACCAAGAGGAGAGATGTACTTTTCAGATCTATCATTTTCTTTAAGATCAAGCCAAGTAACAAGTTTGTTTTTCTTATCCCAAACTGCATGCCTCACTAGATAATCACCAATAAAACTTGCATACTCAATAAAATCATTAGATGTCAATTGTTTTGCTTTATTATAACAAGTGATGATCTCATGATTAGAATCCCCTTCATAATTTTTATCCGCTATTTTAAAAGCAAGCTTTAAATATCTTAGTTGCTTTTCATAGTCAACTTTACTTAGATTTCTACAGTTATTCATTACTTTTTTTAAACTGTCTTCACGAAAGCTCACATTTAATTTGTGCCCTAGACTGTTATATACTTCTTGTCCATTAAAATTAAAAGTAAAAATAGGTACATCGTGATTAACAAGTTCAGAACACTCACTAGAAATAATTTCTTTTAAATTCTTATGTTGAGAAACTTCCTTCCATAAATAATCAAAAAGTTGAACTCTATTTAAACCATTTTGTAAATAATCTGGATGCAAACTTGATTCTAAAAACGCTCCGTAATCACTAGTAGATCTGAAAACTTGTCTTACTTTCACATCTGAAAAAGAAGCAATAGGACCTGCTGGAGATATTAATTCTTCGCAGTTATCATACAATAAAAAGAACATGCTTTTAAAACCGTATTCTATAAACTTGAAATAATTAGAGATATTGATTTCTTTTTTCAATAAAGTAGGTTGATTATTACTCTTTTTTAAAGTTACATTTTTTTTAACTAATCGTATCTTATCTGTGTATGCCTCTTCTACTGACCATACTGAAGCTGTACTCTCCACAGCAACATTCTGTCCTAATGCGCTTACATCTGAAATATTATTTCCGTTTATATTGGATGGTACTAATAAACTACTGAAAATAGATGAATCAAACTCTTTATTAAAATGATTCATTAATCCATTTGTTTCTCTTAAAAAATCAAGCTGATTACTAAATAATGTTTCCAAGTCTACTAAAATAGGATTTTCACCATTCGCTATAATATTTTCCAGGTGGAAATCTCTTGAGTTGAATAAACGTAATAATGCTATGTAACCTCCATACCTGTAATAGAAATTTTCTAATTCTAATTCAGAATTGCAATCATTGTGATATATATACTCTTGCCATCCATAATTTTCTTTTGGTAAAACTCGTGCGGAATTCAATTTGCAATTGAAGCCTTTATCATTAATCCAATTTAAAAAATCATCAAATTTCATATCAATAAGTAAAGAACGTGGTTTATAAACCAATCGATCATCTGATTTGAATTTTAGTATCGCTACAGACCTCCCATTATTATGGGAATCACCAACTCCAACTTCAATTTCTATAAGTTGAGTAAAATTACCAACAAAAAGTGTCTCTATATTTTCTATATCATTCAAAAAGTTTAATAAAATTTCTAAATTATAATCTATATATTTCATTACTTTTTCAACAATTAATCTAGCTAAAACAGGATAAACCTCAAACAGTTCAAATAAATATTTTTTAGTTGAAAGAATTTCGACTTCAAAAAAATCATATCTCTCCCTTGAATTATTACCAATTAACTCATTTGAAATTTTTGCAATATGAAGTTCTTGTATTAAAGTTTTTATACTTAAATTATAAATTATTCTGTGCAAGTTTTCTAGATATCTAATTATTATTTCTGGCAGTTGAATATAATCTGTGTGTGCATATTCGCCCTTAAACCTATCAACACTCTGAATTAAACGCATCTCTGCATATTTAAGAAAAGGAGTGAAAAATGTAGAAAATAATTTCCCATCAATTACTTGTCGATATATTGAACTTCTTTTATACTTACAATTCATTATATTATTTAAAGAGTGAATCCATTTTAAGTCCTTTTTCAAAATGAAATTGTCCTTATTTTCAAGAATCTGATTGAATTCATCAACAGTCAATCCGTCAATTTCTGCTCTAACTTTCAATTTATTTAGGTCAAATTCACCTGCAGCTTTCCAAGTTAAAGAAAAATCAGACTCATTTTCAAAACTAATATCCGGTTTATTCAGATATCTTTCATTAAGATAGGCACTCTTACGTAATTTCTTATGATCAGGTGTATTCAACATATTATCTCCTCTCTAACTAAGTTTTATATAAAAAATGAGACAATTGGTTTAGAGTATCTCAATGAGGAAAATGATAGACTAAAAATTATTTTGTTATCTTAGCTTCGTATAAAATAGAATCTCATTATAGAAAAGAAGGCCGTTTTGCATGAAATCGCTTTATGCGACTTGAGAAAACGGCCCTATTATAGAATTGCAAATATCATTGCTAGACTCAGGCTATGCAGTCATTAGTTTTGGTGCATACATAATAGGTCTTACAGCCACTTCCAGTTCCCAAAGTAACAATAATTGAATTTGGCGTTAATTCTGCTCCACCTACTACTTGTTTAAGTTCATCTTCACTTACAACACCAGAAGGATGACTGAAATCTTCGAATTGCTTTCTAAACTCAGGATCTCTTAAAGCGCGAATCATTTCTTTTTTACTCATTTGTAACGTCTCCTCTCAGTTTAATTATTGGAACATTTTCATTATACCATAAAAAAGGATAATATCAAATAGTTGATATATTTTCAATTTTAAGTAATAAAATTGAAATACTCTTTGTAAAAATTATTATTATTCAGTAATTCGGTATGTGTCCCTTGTTCAACAATTCTTCCATTATCCATAATAAATATTTTATTGGAGTTTACAACAGAAGAAACCCTATGAGTTATTACTATTCTTGTGCAATTCATGTTTTGGAAATATTCGTCAATTTTTTGTTCGTTATAATAATCCAAAGCACTAGTAGCCTCATCCAGCACTAAAATACTAGGATTATGTACAATAGCTCTAGCTATTGCTACTCGTTGCCTTTGTCCTCCAGATAAGCTCGCTCCTAACTCTGAAATTACTGTATTATAATTCATTGGCATACTCATAATTTCATCATGGATTTGAGCTATTTTTGCAGCTTTAATTACCTCTTGAAAAGATATATTATCATTACTGAATGTAATATTCTCAAAAATGGTACGATTAAACAAAGTTATCTCTTGAGAAATCACCCCAATTTTCTCTCTTAACAAGCTCTTATTAAATAGTTCTATATTGTAATTATTATAATTAACAGTACCACTTGAAGGAGAATTAAGGCCGATTAATATTTTAGTCAAAGTGCTTTTTCCAGATCCTGATTTCCCTAAGATAGCTACTTTATGACCACTTTTTATACTTAGAGAAATATCAGATAAGACTGGATCAGATAAACTAGAATATTTAAAATAGACATTTTTAAGAGTAATATCACCAGAAAATATGTCTAAAGGAATCGTTTCTTCTCCGTTTTCCTCCCTCGGTGTATTTAATACATCCTGCACTCTTCTAAGATGGACTGTTGTTATAAAAAAAGAGTTTACTGTCTGAGTCAACGAAGTACTCAATACAAAAAATTGTATTGCGATGGTGTTAAATGCAATAAGTTCACCAATTGTTATATTTCCATAGAATGCTTTCTGACTACCAATCCATAATATGAGCATCGGAGCAAAAAGATTTAATCCAGACAAAACCGTATTTATTATATTACTAATTGACCCATGCTTTTTTTGTACTTCAATAAAATTGTTAAATTGATAATTCCATTTTTCAAACATCTTTTTTTCTGCACCAGATGTTTTTATGTCCATAATCCCGTATAATATTTCTGTTTGAATTCCATTTAAACTAGACTCTTTTAGGACTGATTCCTGATTTACTTGCATTAATTTCTTACGACTATATATTGCAAACAAAACATGAACAGCCGCAAAAAAAATAACCCACAACCCTAAAGGCACTGATTTATAAAAAATATATATAAAAACCACTATTAACAAACTAAAATCTAAAGTCCCTTTTAGTATCTGATTAGATAAGATATCTCTTATAATTCTTAATCTACTAGCCCTGAATAAAATATCACCAAAAGATCTTAGTTGAAAAAAACCATACGGAAGTGCCAATAAATGATCAAAAAAATTGGTTGTCATTTTAGTATCGAGCATATTCTCCAGTAGAATCAATGCCCTTCCTTTCAAATAAAATAAGAGCATATGGAATAAAACAAGTGAAATAATACCAACAAGTAAGGTCTCAGTTAAGTCTAAATTTTTTGCAATAACTATGTAGTCTATAATATACTGCGTCAACATTGGCATCCCTAAAGTTAAAATTTGTAATATTATTGAAACTATCAAAATAGAACATACCAATCTACGCATGCCAAAAAAAAGTTTAAGGAAAGGTGCCCATATTTTTGAAGGAGCTTGTTTCTGAAATTTTTGTCCAGGAAGACATTCTAAAATATAATTAGAAAACGAGAGTTCGAAATCTTCTAATCCAACTTTTTTCCTTCCGTATTCTGGATCGATAATTATGTAGTAGTTTTCAAACTTTTTTTCTAGCACAACAAAATGTCTATTTTCCCAATATGCAATTAAAGGAAAGTGAAATTTTGATAAGTTATTTGAAGTTTCTCTATAACAATGTGTTTCGAATCCGAGTTCCTCAGCCAGTTCCTTGAGATGATACATTGATAAGCCATCTCGACCATTCCCTGCACGTTCACGCAACTCAAATAATGAAATATATTTTTTGTAATACGCCGAGATCATTGCAATACAGCAAATACCACATTCCGTTTGATCCATCTGCTCAATATAGGGAACTTTCCTATTAAACTTCATAATTTAAATCTCCCCTAAATAAAATAAGTATTATAAGCGCTTGTTTATTAGCTATAATTTGGGAATTCCCCTTAGTCAGACATTGTCTGATCAAAACAAATCCCCTCCTCTGGAATGCCATCTACTTTGGTGAAAATGTGAAATAGTAGACGGTCTCCAGCCCGCTTGCTGAGGTATGTTATCAATACCAGGAAACATTCTTCCATTTACTTGAAAACAGAATGTTTCCCAATACATTTTTAGATAAATAACAAGTTTTATATTATAGATAAATACGCCTTTTCTAAAAAATTATATCATTTAATGTTCAAAATTACCATTATAATAAAAACAAGCTGATAAATTGTTAATTTATCAGCTTGTCAGAGTGTCGAGAAAGTCCAGAGGACTTTTCGACACTTCTATTTTTATATGGGTAGACGCATCTTTTAAAACAAAAATCGATTTAAAACGATCTGAGGACTCTAGTTTTTAGACCACTAAGACAGTTTTAAACCCCCTGCAAAAAAACAGGGGTTTCTCGACAGCCTGACAAGCTGATAAATTGTTAATTTATCAGCTTGTTTTTTACGTGTGTAATATTTTTTAAAGAAATTAAAGAAAACTAGCAATCCTGCGTGATTCCTTATCACAAAGTTCAATATTTTCCAATAGAGGCTGCGCAATGTTTTCATGCCGTTCCAATACACGCTCAATAACGGCTTCGATATGCAGAAAAGGAATTTCTCCACGCAGAAAACGGTCAACAGCAATCTCATTAGCCGCATTAAATGCAGTTGGTGCTGTACCACCCATTTTACCACATTCAAAGGCAAGCCTTAAACAAGGAAAACGATTAAAATCCATTTCCTTAAAATGGAGCCTTCCCACCTCAGCCAATGACAGCGGCTTGGCGGGAGACTTCATCCGTTCAGGATATGTTAAGGCGTATTGAATAGGAACTCTCATATCAGGGTTACCTAGTTGAGCGACAATACTGGTATCCACAAATTCTACATAGGAATGAATGATACTTTCAGGATGCAATAGCACGTGAATCCGCTCATAATCAAGTCCGAACAACCAGTGCGCCTCAATGACCTCTAGCCCTTTGTTTACCATCGTTGCCGAATCAATCGTAATTTTGGCACCCATCGACCAATTGGGATGCTTGAGCGCATCTTCCACCGTAACCTCACGAAGCTGTTCCCTTGTCAAATCACGAAAAGAACCGCCCGATGCCGTGAGAGTAATATGTGCCACATCTTTCATACGCTCACCATTCAAGCATTGAAAAATAGCTGAATGCTCACTGTCAATCGGCAGCAACGGCACTCCTTTCGCCCGGGCCCGTTCTGTGACCAGATGACCGGCGGTAACCAGTGTTTCCTTATTGGCCAAACCGATCTGTTTTCCAGCCTCAATCGCGGCCAGCGTGGAGTGCAATCCGACACTGCCCATTACAGCTGTCACAACCATATCTGCATCCGTATTCGCTGCTAGCTCGACGAGTCCTTCATTCCCCCAATGCAGTTCCATTCCGGAAGGCAACATAGGACGGATTTCCTCCGCCAATTGCTTGGTGCCAACGGACACCTTCTTGGGTTGGTATAGATTCGCCTGCTCGACAAGCAACTTTATATTTGAGCCACCTGCTAAAGCCTCTACGGCAAACTGATCCGGGTGCATAGATACGACATCCAGTGTCTGTGTTCCAATAGACCCGGTTGAACCGAGTACCGTAATTCTTTTCATGAAGCACCTTCCTATCTTGAAAATAACCGTTACTCTGCAGCTAATTTTAACCTGAGCATAATCTGTAACCACCAAGTAAGGGTCATGGAAGCAGCATCAGCATATGTACAAATGGAAAAACGACAATCCAACTGTCGCAGCGGTCTAGTATACCACCGTGCCCTGGCAGCAGATTACCGGAATCTTTAATGTCGTACACCCGCTTGTACGCAGATTGCACTAAATCGCCCAGTTGACCCACAACTGCACAAGATAAACCGATAGCGAAAGCTTTGTCCCATGGCAGCAGCCCTTCTGACAATCCGGCAAATATCAGTGCTGTAGCCAACGCTAAAACAATCCCGCCTATAGACCCTTCGACTGTTTTATTTGGACTGATCGCAGGCCATAGCTTTGTCTTCCCCGCCATTTTACCTACAAAATAAGCCCCTGCATCACTTGCCCAAATGCAAGCCAGCAACAAAAAGGTCCATAAAAGCCCATGTTCCATATGGCGTGATTCCGCAATATACGAAAATCCAAAGCCTATATAAACAGTACCGAGAAATAGTATGGACACCGTTTGAATTGTGATTTTATTTTTCGTTCCCACCGTAATGATCATAAAAATAATCATCAGCAGCCAAAGCAGACTTATAGACGGTAATGGTGAGTGCAGACCCAAGGGCTGATAAGGAAATACAAAAGTTAATATTCCTGCATAGCCAACTAACGCCGTACTGCTGAAAGGAGATACATTGGTCATCCGCGCGAATTCATAGAATCCGATTAGGGCCATGGCCAAAATGAGCAAATGGTAGGCCAATCCGCCCCACAGGACCATCGCCAAAAAAAATGCGCCTGCCACAATACCGGTAATCAATCTCTGTCTCAACGGCTTTCATCCTCCATTTACTTCAGCCCGCCGTACCGCCGTGATCTCCGCTGATATTCGACCACTGCTTCGTATAAATGCTCTTTCTTAAACTCAGGCCAATAAATATCAGTAAACCATAGCTCGCTGTAAGCAAGTTGCCAGAGCATAAAATTGCTGAGTCTCAGCTCGCCACTTGTCCGAATCAGAAGATCAGGGTCCGGCATACCGCTGGAGAGCAAAGAGTTCTCAATGAGTTCGGGCGTAATATCTCCGGGTTTAAGCTTCCCATCCTCAATTTCACGACCCAACGCTTGCATACATTCAGTGATTTCTAGCCGACTTCCATAATTCAATGCAAAATTAAGAACAAGTCCGGTATTATTTTCAGTTCGCCGAGTCGCTTCAGTCAGCGCATCAACGGTATGAGAAGGCAAATGCTCCTTATTTCCCATCATACGTACTTGTACATTTTTTTCAATCAGCTCGTCAAGCTCAATAGCCAAAAATTCTTGCGGCAGCCGCATCAAAAAATCGACTTCATCCTTGGGACGCGACCAATTTTCAGTTGAAAAGGCAAATAAGGTCAAATATTTAATGCCCAGTTCATCCGCAGCAATTGCTGTGCGCTTCACTGCCTTCATTCCATTTTGATGCCCTACAATCCGCGGCATTCCAATCCGTTTGGCCCATCTGCCGTTCCCATCCATAATGACAGCAACATGCTGCGGAATATTGTCTTTTGAAATGGCCGGTGTTTGCTGTTTTTGTTCCCCGTTCCACCAAGACCGAACCCGTTTGATCATTCCAGTTCCTCCAGCATTCTCTGAAAATGTGCCTCAGGCTTGAAAAGAGACAAACCCCACCGTAAGGGAGGGGCTACCAGTCTCTTATACTTCCATAATTTCTTTTTCTTTTGCAGCCAAAACTTTATCCACTTCAGCGATGAATTTATCGGTCGTTTTCTGGATCTCTTCCTGATATTTACGGGATTCATCCTCGGATATATCGGTTTTTTCCATTTTTTTAATATCATCATTTGCATCGCGACGAATGTTACGAATGGCGACCTTCGCTTCTTCGCCGTTCTTTTTCGTCAGCTTCACCAGATCGGTTCTGCGTTCTTCTGTCAAAGCAGGAATACTCAGGCGAATGGTATTCCCGTCATTGGAAGGAGTCAACCCCAGATCGGATTTTTGGATAGCACGCTCAATGTCGGCCAAGGAGGATTTATCCCAAGGCTGAATCATCAAAGTCCTGCTGTCCGGTGTATTTACATTAGCTAACTGATTGACTGGAGTCATTGCACCGTAGTACTCAACCTGAACGCGATCCAGTAGAGCTGGCGTCGCCCGACCAGCGCGCAAAGATGCAAGGTCACGTTGCAACGACTGAATTGCTTTATGCATGCGCTCTTCAGCGCTCTTTTTCACAGATTGTGGCATTAATTTACACTCCCTTTGACGATCGTGCCAATTTTCTCACCCAACACGACACGTTTAATGTTACCTTGCTCTGTAATAGCAAAGACAATCAACGGAATATTGTTATCCATGCACAGCGAGGAAGCCGTGGAGTCCATAACACCGAGATTTTTGTTGAGCACATCCAAATACGTAAGTTGCTCATACTTCTCGGCTGTGCTGTCTTTAAACGGATCAGCTGAATACACGCCGTCCACTTTATTTTTAGCCATCAGAATCACTTCAGCCTCAATTTCGGCAGCACGCAAAGCAGCTGTAGTATCGGTTGAGAAGAACGGATTCCCTGTACCTGCCGCAAAAATAACAACACGGCCTTTTTCCAGATGGCGGATAGCTCTACGACGAATGTAAGGCTCAGCAATTTGCTGCATTGCGATAGATGTCTGTACACGCGTAGGAACTTCAATTTGTTCCAAAGCATCCTGTAGTGCCAGTGAGTTCATCACCGTTGCCAGCATCCCCATGTAATCCGCTGTTGCCCGGTCAATTCCGTTGGCGCTTCCGGCAATACCCCGCCAAATGTTGCCGCCTCCGCACACGATAGCAACTTCTACTCCCAGTTCGACAACGTCCTTGACCTGCTCGGCGATCGACGCAATTGTATCCGCATCAATACCGTAACCGTTCGGGCCGGACAGCGACTCTCCGCTGACTTTCAGAACAACACGCTTAAAAACAGGTTTTTCCAAATGATCACCCTCCAATATCGACTATATATTATGTACAGGATAGATGTCCTGTTGCAAGAAAAGGAACACTGATGTGTTCCAATTCTTTGCTCTTTCCGTATGCAATTACCGTTCGTTGGTAATTATTATTTCACTTGAGACATAACTTCTTCGTAGAAGTTGTCTTCTTTTTTCTCCAAACCTTCGCCCAGTTCAAAACGAACAAAACGACGCAGGGAAATATTTTCGCCAATGGTGCTGATTTTTTCGTTGATGAGTGTGGAGATTGTTTTGTCCGGATCTTTAATGAAAGATTGCTCCAACAGACAGAACTCTTCATAGAATTTACCGATGCGGCCTTCAACCATTTTCTCAACGATTTTTTCTGGTTTGCCTTCGTTCAAAGCTTGTGCTTTCAGGATTTCTTTTTCTTTTTCGATCTCTTCCTGTGGCACTTCTTCGCGACGAACATAACGAGGGTTCGATGCAGCGATATGCATAGCGATGTCACGTACAAAATCTCTGAACTGGTCTGTTTTAGCGACGAAGTCTGTTTCGCAGTTTACTTCTACCAGTACGCCGATACGGCCGCCAGCATGGATGTAGGATTCAACAACGCCTTCAGTAGCGATACGGCCTGCTTTGTTCGCTGCAGCCGCAAGTCCTTTTTCACGCAGAACTTCAACTGCTTTTGTCAAATCACCGTTTGCTTCTTCAAGCGCTTTTTTACAATCCAGCATTCCTGCGCCTGTTTTTTCACGTAGCTCTTTTACTGCGCTAGCATTAACTGCCATATTATTTCCCTCCAAATTTAATTTTCAGTGGTGTACACAAGCTTTATCCCTTAAAAAAAGGGTAGTGAGAGGTTATACACCTGCCAACCACCCTTTTCATTTAATTCATATAAGTATTTCCGCAAGGAAATATTATGCTGTAGTTTCTTCGCCTTGATTAGCTTCCATAACTGCATCAGCCATTTTACCTGTCAGCAATTTAACAGCGCGAATCGCGTCGTCATTACCTGGGATAACATAGTCAATTTCGTCTGGATCGCAGTTTGTATCAACGATACCCACGATTGGGATACCCAATTTGCGAGCTTCAGCAACCGCGATACGTTCTTTGCGTGGATCAATGATGAACAGAGCGCTTGGAAGGCCCTTCATGTTTTTGATACCGCCCAAGAATTTTTCAAGACGATCTTTCTCTTTACGGAGAATGATAACTTCTTTTTTAGGAAGAACTGCGAAAGTACCGTCTTCTTCCCAAGCTTCCAGTTGTTTCAAACGATCAATACGTTTTTGAATGGTTTGGAAGTTAGTGAGCGTACCGCCCAACCAACGTTGGTTGATGTAGAATTGACCAGCGCGTGCTGCCTCTTCTTTAACGGAATCTTGCGCTTGTTTCTTCGTGCCTACGAACAGGATTGTACCATTCTCAGCTGCAATGCTTTTTACGAAGTTGTAAGCTTCCTCAACCTTTTTCACTGTCTTTTGCAAGTCAATGATGTAAATACCGTTTCTTTCAGTGAAGATATAACGATCCATTTTCGGGTTCCAGCGACGTGTTTGGTGACCAAAGTGAACCCCAGCTTCCAGAAGCTGTTTCATGGAGATTACTGCCATCTTCACGCACCTCCTAAGTTTGGTTTTTTGTGTGTCCTCCGCCGACATCATTTCTCGCAAAGACTTTCCATTGGGAAAGCACCCTTTACAAAATTAATCGACGTGCGTTTTTAACACCGTCAATTAATATACCATAACACCCGCAGCGTTGCAACCAACTTTTCGACAAAAGCAGGATTAGCGCGAAATGTGACTGATTATTCCCGCCCGTAGAGCTTTCTAGCGAAAAATAAAAACCGCCCACTTCCCGATAACACGGTCAGTTGGACGGCTTCTTTGTAATTTTAGTAATGATAGAACCGAAATCCTCACCCTTGGCAAACTCATAGGTACCGGTACGGATTTTGGTATTGATTTTTTGAGCCTTAGCCTCTGCCTCAAACGCGCTGGCATCCGATACGACGCCCGCCTTCTGCAAACCAGATGCCACACTCCTCAGATTGCTTCCCGATGCAATGCTATATTGCACTTGCGGAGTGGCTGGCTGTTTAGGCATATCTGGAGTAGTCGTAGCACTCGAACCTTTAGTTTGCGGCTTATCCGGACTTTGGAGTGCAGTCGTGCTTGCTGAAGGCTTAGAAGCAGCCGAAGGTGTACTGCTTGCAGGTTTCTTTGGTGTCGATGGAATTTGCGCCGCTTCTGCCTTTTTGGGAGCAACCGGTGTTTTATTGCCTTCCTTGATCACCTTGTTACGCCATTCCTCTTCTGTCATCTTCGGATCAGAACTATCACTGATTTGAAGATTCAGTCCGGCTGCCGCCTCCTCCAATTGCTCACGAGTCATATTTTTCGGGTCTACTGAAGACGGCTGCGATTGACCCTGACCGATCATCGCCAGTTGCAGCAACAGTGCGCCTGTAATAAGTCCGGTGCCCATACCCAGCATGAATGAACGATTTTTGATCACGTCAGATCCTCCCGTTCCGCCAGTTGTAATATGAGCTGTACCTCGCCCCGTTGGATGCCTGATTGCTTAGCAATGTAATCCACCGATTTGCCCTGCTCATACAGCGAGAACAGTTCCTGATAACGCTCACGGATAGATTCCTGCTGAGCTTCCGGCTCAGCTTCTTGCAACGGCGCCTGCACTTCCACAGCTACAATAGAGGCGTCAGACTGCTCTGCCTGCATGGGAATAGCAGACTGCGTATTGCGGAACTGACCATAAGCCGCCACCACCTGATGCGGGGTACCTGTATGTAGTACCTCAGATCCAGACACTGACTGTGTAGAAACTGAAGCAAGCGCAGCCTGGCGTTCAAGCTCCACAATCCGGTTCCGAAGCTCAGCCACTTGCTCCTGCAATGAGGCCTGTTTAACCGCATGTTCCTGCTTTATCCCGGATACGAGCTCAATCAGCTCATCATTGTCGTTTTCAATATCGGCCATATATTGCTCCAAGGTGGCCTCGACCTTTTGGACGACGACCTCTTCTGTTCCCCGGCCTGCCTGCCGCTTGGGCAGCACCCAGGCGTAGACAACAGCTGCGGCACCCAGCAGAACAATATATATCCATGGTTGATCCACTGCCCATCGTCTCCTTTTATAACGCTTTCCACCTGTCGGATCAGAGCGAAAAATCTATATGATGTCCCTTGTATGGATGCTCTGCAGGATGCTCCTTTGGCAGTTCATTTTCACTGGACCGAGATCGACTCTGTCCAGAAGAATGACTGCCCTGCCCTCCAGTTTCCCTCTCACCGACGAATGTTTCCGTAGATTCATCCACCGCACTGCTTCGCTGACGAATCTTTTCTGTCTCCTGCTCGGTCTTTTGCCCTAACAACGCTTGCTCATTCATCGGACGTTGCTGGTATTCGCTTTGGTACTTACCCGCTTCACTGGTACGAGGTACGGCGATTTGTAATTCAACAGCTTTCAGGCTCATTGGACCACACCCTTTCCGATTGGGCATCCGTATCTGTTTTCCGAGGAATAAGAAAACTTGTTATTCCTGTGCCAGATTACACGGAGGAGGACATGCTGATGTCACCCTCATGATAATAAAACGCCATTCTTTCCACCGAATCTTTAATGAATTTTGTATATCTGCCGATAACTATTTTAGAGCCGCCGTAAATAACGTTTTTGACTTCTACCCGTGCGCGGCTTGTATCTTCTAAGGTTCGTTCAATCTCCAGCATTCTTGATTTGGTTTCCAGAAGCTCGTTGTCATTTGATTTTTTGGTAGATGTCAACTTGATTCGCATCGCCATTCTATCAGGGGCAAGCTGTCCAGCAGCAGCAAGCTGGTCCAATATGGTGAGGGCCTTATTGGTCTTATCCTGGCTGTCTGTCTGTTGCTTCAAACGTGCCCGGAGTTCAGTCAGCTCATCGCGCAACTCTGGCAGTACACCTACTTCGATTATAGTGGCCGTGGACATCGTATTACCGATGGTGCGCGCCACTACCTTTTCGCCAGCTTGTACACTACCACCTACGATCAGTCCTTTAGCCCCTCCGCAAAGTACATTCTTACTGGCTTTGATCTGGGAGTGCATGATGCTTTGGGATACAAGTATTTCGCCACCTGCAATCACGTTACCATCCTGGATAAAGGAACATTTCACATTTTGTGCAGCTTTCACATACCCCTTGTGGTAACCGATAATACCGCCACTGATGTCGACTGAGCCTTCCGCATCCAATTCAGCACCTTCCACGCCGCCGATGACACGAATGTCGCCAGCCGCCCGAATACGAAAACCTGTCAGGACATTACCCCGAATGACGACGGTTCCAACAAAGTCAATGTTGCCGACGCTATAATCCACATCACCGTTCACTTCATATACGGGAAACACATTGAGCTTACCCTTTTCAGTCGTAGTCACCAGTCCGTCGATAGCTGCGTACATTGCAACGCCCTCTGGATGAACAACTACGTTTTTCCCGATTTTAAACCGTGCCTCTTTGCCTGAAAGGTAAGGAATTTCCTCTCCCGTTACAGCAATACCAGGTACACCCGGCAATGGATCAACCCGCTCGGCAATCAGTTGTCCACGCTTTACATTCTTTAAACGGGTTAATTCTTTATAGTCCACTCGTCCATCCATGGTTTCGAGCGGCTTATGTGCATCTTCACCAGTCACAACTTCAGCAAGATTAATTTTTCCGTCCGTGCCATGAATCGGCGGTGTTCCCTCAGCAATCAGTAATTTGGTGAAGAAATAATCTTCCGATCTTGCCACAAACGTATGAATCGCATCAGTAATCAAACCATGACTTATTTTTTGGTTATTCAGGAAACGCTCCAATTCTTCCACAGAACAGGAAAAGCCTTCTTCACGTTTGGCAAACTCCAAATAAGCGCTAAGTTTATCGGGTGAGACGACCACTTTTAAATACTGGTCCAAAGCATATTGCTTCTCCACAGGGGTGCTCCTTCCGTCTAACTGTTACTGTAACCTCCCGTACGTTTAATCTTTACGCATTAGCAGATCCCGCTGTTTGTCCAGTGTCGCTCTCAGCCGCAATATGGCTTTGGAATGTAGTTGTGAAATTCGCGAGGGTGAAAGCGACATGACCTCAGCGATTTCACTGAGTGACAAATCCTCGTAATACAATAAAGAAACAACGATACGTTCTTTTTCAGTCAATTTATCAATGCCTTGTGCAAGCGCATCACGAAGTGTAAATTCATTGACCTTGTGATCCGGATTTTTCGCTTTTTCATCGACTAAAAGGGAAAGCCGTGTCTCCGACTCTTCTTCGCGGATCGGGTCCTCCAGTGAAACGATCGACATAACGGCGACCTCCTGGATCATGGTTTGAAACTCTTTTTCAGAGACGTCCAAATAATGGCTCATCTCTTCGTCACTTACCGTGCGTAAGTATCTCTGCTCCAGATGCTGATAGGCATCCTCAATTTTTTTCGCTTTTTCCCTGACCGAACGTGGAACCCAGTCTCCTTGGCGAAGACCATCCAAAATCGCTCCTCGAACGCGCCAGGAAGCATAAGTCTCAAACTGCAAACCACGTTCATAGTCAAACTTTTCAAGAGCATCAATCAAGCCCATGACCCCGTTACTGGCTAGATCATCTTTGGATACATTTTTAGGTAAACCTACTGCAAGGCGTCCCGACACATACTCCACAATATGAAGGTACTTTTCAATTAACTGCTTTTTTGCTTCCTTGTCACCGTGTTCTTTCCATTGCTCCCACAGTTCGGAATGGTTTAAATGAGCGGCTTTTCGCTCGTTCATCGGCTTCACCCTCCTTGTTTGTCTGTCAGGTGACGAACGGCCTTGGCCAATTCTTCAGGGTCCTTGTTTGAAACCAGCTTAGGCGGGTTTAAAGGCGCAAAACCGGTGTTTTTCCCGTCCGTCTGCTCTGGTTTCGGCTTCAACAATTCATTTAGGTTTTCATCTTCGTCTGGTGTCGTCAGGTCCAGATTCCCCCCTACGCCATCCACCTGAGAGCTTGCCCGGCTTTGGGCATTACCCAGATCTGGCCGCGCTACGACACCCAGTGCCCAGCGCAGCACAAATGCAAGCAGGAACCAAAAAACGAAGGCGATCAAGCCACGAATTAAGCTCGTGGTCAGCAGATTGCTGCCAGTGGACAACACAAAAGTCAGGATAAATCCGACTACTCCAGACCAAAGATTAATGCGTAAGCTGCCAAATAACATAATTATAATTCCTTTACACCTTTTTGTACGCTTCGAATATTCAAAACGCCAGTTTCACAGTCCAGTTCAATCGTTCGGCCATAACTACCGCCTGTATCCTCCGCAAGCAGTGGAATACCGAGATCTACGAGCATTTCCTTGCATGATTCCACATTGCGCGGACCAATTCGCATGGTGTCCCCGCTGCCGGCAAAGGCGAACATTTGCGCTCCCCCTGCCATTTTGGCGACCAGTCTGCGGCGTTCGGCTCCCAATTTCAGCATCCGCTCAAATAGCTCTGGCAACGCGGTATCGGCGTATTTAGCAATGTTAAGTTGCCCTTCACGTGCAATGTCCGATGACGGTAGCATTACATGTGCCATACCAGCCAGTTTTAAATGAGGATCGTAGAGGGTCAACCCGACGCAGGAACCAAGTCCTGTCGTGCGAATGGAGTTTGGATTGCTGGTTACGTTCAAGTCTGCCATGCCCACTTTGATGATGCTTTTATCCTCAATCATCGTTCATCGGGACTCCTAACGACCTGAATATTTTACCAAACGATTCCGGATCCGGAATCAGGAAAAATTGACCCTCAATCTGATTCTGCCCCTCCAGAAACGATGTGTCAATCAACAGGGCTGCATCCCCCATCTGACCAAATTGTAACAATCCGTAGCTGAGAATGGCACCGGCCATATCCAAAGCTAGTGCAGGAACAGTCGGATACATGGACAACCGGGTGAAATCGGCCAATGAGGACAAGTATGAACCCGCTAAAATATTTCCGATTTCGGACAGAGCGGAATGCTCCATTTCGTTAAAGCTGTCCTCATCATCCGAGGGAATATTCGCCAGCCGGGAAAGCAGACTTTTTGCCGCATGAGGTTGCAATATGAAAAAGAGATTGCCTGGAGCTTCGCCCTCGACTCTGAAAAATATCGCAACGACAAGTTGCTCATTCCCGCCAACCTTTTCGGCAATCTCCTCAAAAGGCAGCATCTGTACTTTAGGTACACCCATATCAACGGGTTTATTCAGAAGTCGGGAGAGCGCTGTAGCAGCGTTCCCCGAACCAATGTTACCGACTTCCTTCAAAACATCCAACTTGAAATCTTCAAGATTCTCAAGATTCTCCATAAACTAATCCTCTAAGCCTTCCAGTTGGTTCATTTCACTCCGATTCAGCACCTCAGACAAATTCAGCATGATGAGCAAGCGCTCTTCACCGATTTTAGCGACTCCACGCAAATATTTAGCCTTGACTCCGCCAACGACTTCCGGTGGTGTCTCAATGTTGTCGGTATTCAGGTCAATTACGTCGTTCGCCGAATCAACGATAAAGCCGACTTGCATCTCACCCACTGCAACGATGATAATCCGGGTTTGATCGGTGTATTCCGCCTCAGACAATCCAAAGCGACCCCGCAGATCAATAACGGGAATGACCACGCCTCTCATATTGAATACGCCTTTGACAAAATCGTATGTTCTTGGAACACGTGTAATCGGCACCATGCGCTCAATGGATTGGACTTTTTCTACTTCGACACCGTATTCTTCTTCACCAAGTTTAAATACGATAACTTTAATTTCTTCTCCCATGTCTAAAAACCCTCCTTATGGATGTCAGCAATTTCACATTTCTTTCATTTAATGAAGACATTATTTAATGAAAACATTAGGGTCGATAATCAAAGCAACCTGACCGTCACCCAAAATCGTGGCGCCTGAAATTCCCTGAATGTTCGGAAGGTATTTGCCCAGGTTTTTAAGAACAATTTCACTTTGTCCCAAAAAGTCCTGAACAGAAAGGGCTGCCAAACGGTCACCCTTGCGAATAACAACAACCTCTGTCTCTTCTTCTTCATCCTCATTGAAGTCTGGCACTTCAAACAACTGACTCAAGGAGATAAGCGGAATATGGGATTCGCGGAAAGCGATCATTTTATTGCCATGAACAGAACGGATTTGTGTCCGTTTGACGATCGCGGTCTCCACAATAGAAGACAACGGAATCGCATATTTTTCGGAACCGATCTGTATCATCATGGCCGCAATAATGGATAGTGTCAGTGGCAATTGTACAGAAAAATTGGTTCCTTTGCCCAGAACAGAATGAATCGTAACGTTACCGCCAAGGGAAGTGATTTTAGATTTAACTACATCGAGTCCAACGCCGCGTCCTGAAACGTCCGAAATGACCTCGGCTGTGCTGAATCCCGGAGCGAATAGCACCTGATGGGCCTCTTCATCGGTCATTGCAGCTGCTTGTTCCTCCGTCATAATCCCTTTGGAAATGGCACTTTTCAGTACCTTCTCGCGATTAATGCCGCTACCATCATCTTCAATCTCAATGAACACGTTATTGCCGCTGTGGAAAGCACGTAAATGAACTGTTCCTGTCTCCGGTTTGCCTGCCGCAATACGGGTCGCTACTGGCTCGATGCCGTGATCCACAGAGTTACGCAGTAAATGCACTAACGGATCACCGATCTCGTCGATAACGGTACGGTCCATTTCGGTGTCCGCGCCAGTAATAACCAAATCCAGCTTTTTATCCAGCGATTTGGCCAGGTCGCGCACCATACGCGGGAAACGATTGAAAACCGTGTCCACGGGTACCATCCGCAATTTAAGCACGACATTTTGCAGATCACTGCTTACACGGCTCATATGCTCTACCGTTTCCGTCAATGCCGGATTGGAAGCCTCACTCGCCAGTTGCTCCAACCGTACACGGTCAATGAGCAATTCACTGAACAAATTCATCAATACGTCCAGACGTTCAATGTCGACACGAATCGTACGGTTGTGCGTAGGCGCTGCTGGCTTGGCTACTGGAGCTTTACCTTCGGCTGGCTTAGCGCCGGAGGCCGCAGTTGGAGACTGCGGCTGGGATGCAGCGGACTGTTGTTGTACAGCTACCGGGGCTTCCTGCGCCGCAGCAGTTTCTGCCAGTCCGGCATTGACTTCGCTCATTTGCTTAAGCGATTCCTGATCCAGCTGTACAACGGAGACGGACTCAATTTCGGAAATACTGGCGATTTCCTTTTCCAGCTCTCCTACCTCTTTCTGCGTTATGTAATATAACGAGAAATTTTGTTCGAATTTCTCCTGCTCAATATCCTGCACAGACGGATAAGCTTTTACGATTTCACCAGTGTTCTCCAGCGTATTAAATACCATAAAGGCACGCGCAGCCTTCAACTGGCTTTCTGAGCTAATCGTTACCTGTATATAGTGAACCCGATGACCTTCGGAAATAGATTGCTCGAGTACAGAATACTGGAATTGATCCAGCACAAGACCCGCGCTTTCGCTATCAGCCGCTTTTTTCGGCGTAACCGCCTCAGTAACAGTATCTGTGCCGGATTTTTGGAAATCGCCACGCACGATGGATTGCAGTGAAGCTACAATAGAGGATACATCCGCTTTTCCATCGCCACCCTCTGTAATGTTCTGTACCATGGACTCCAACGCATCCAACCCTTTGAAAAAGGTATCGAATATAAATTCCTGCATCGCAAGCTTGTTGTTACGTACCAGATCAAGAACGTTCTCCATTTGGTGAGTGAGCGATGCCAGGTCTTCAAAACCCATTGTAGCAGCCATTCCTTTGAGGGTATGGGCAGACCGGAAAATCACCTGAACGATGCCCAGATCGGTAGGATTACTTTCCAGTTGAAGCATTTTTTCGTTAAGAGATTGCAGATGATCATTCGACTCATCAATAAACATGTTTAAATATTGGTTCATGTCCATTGTGAGACACCTCCTCCATGAGTTACACTCCGATTATTTCACAACTTGTACAAGCTTGGGGGCGATCTCCTGCATCGGCAGAAGGTGGCGCACACATTTTAACTCTACGGCCGAGCGGGGCATTCCGTACACTACGCAAGTTTCCTCATTTTCAGCAAATGTGGATTGTACCCCTGCATCAAAAAGCTTTTTCATCATTTTAGCCCCGTCGCTACCCATGCCAGTCAGCAACACCAGATGCCGTTCCAGAGAGGTTAACGGGAGTAACGATTCGAACATCGTGTCAACAGAAGGACGGTGACCGTTACGAGCTTCTTCCGTCTTCAGTGACACGGTGTATTTACCACTGGCTCCCGGCACAATTCTCAATTGATATCCTCCCGGAGCGATATAAGCTGTTCCAGTCTCCAGCGTCATCCCCTGCTCGGCTTCAACCACCCGGAGCGGACTCAACGTATTCAGACGCTGTGCCAGCGAACGGGTAAAGTTGGGCGGCATATGCTGCACAATGACAATCGGGGCGGGAAAATCCCCGGGAATGCGTTCCAACAACGTCTTGAGCGCACGCGGACCACCGGTAGAGCATCCGACTGCGACCAGCTTGCGGAAGTTGGGCGAATATACTCCTTTTTTAAGGGAGAACCCCTTGGGCGCTGACTGAACAATGGGTGCCCTCACTGGGGGCGTAACAGCCGAAGAAGCAACTGGAGTCGAAGGAATCGGTGTAGACACCGTTTTCCGGGGCTCAGGTTTGATAAGCCCTGCCTTATCCGTGCTGTGCTGCGATTTAGCTGCGGACGTACCCGAAGTATTCAGTTGCCTTGTCGCACGTTCAACTTCCTTGGGCGGCTCTTCCTTCTTCTGCGTAGCAGGTGCTTGGGCAGTCTTCCGCGGCTGGGCGACTGGCTTACTTAAATGGCTGACAGGTACAGAACTTCCTGTCTGCGGCCGTTTCGCGGCCGACTTGGCTGCCGGAACGGACTTGCCAGCATCCCGCTTCGGCGGAATCGGTGCAGCAGTTGCAATAAGAGCCTTGCCTGTAGCTTCTTTACCTTCCGTTCCCATGTCAGCTAAAACTTGTCCTTCTGTAGTCCGCTCCAGCGCTGCTTTTCGTTCGTTAGCTTCCTTGCGCTCCAATCGGCTGCGGACTGCTAGCATAGCGGTGTGCATCTGCTCCAGTAGCGCCTTGCCCACCTGCTTGATATCCTGCGCGTGAGAGATGGAGGGCTTCCGTATAAAATCGAAAGCTCCTGCTTCCAGAGCCATAATGGTCTCCTTCATACCCTGTTCATTAATACCAGAGAGCATAATGACCGGAAGCGGATGGGCCGCCATAATAAGAGGAAGCGCTTCAAGGCCATTCATTTCAGGCATCTCGACATCCATTGTGACTAGGTCAGGCTGTAACTCCTTCACTTTCTCTACAGCCTCTTTGCCGTTGGCGGCTGTACCTGCGATGTCGAACGACTCATCTTTTACAATTAAATCTGAAATAATTTTGCGCATAAAGGCCGAATCATCCACAACCAGCACCCGGTAAGCACACATGTTAAACACCTCTGTTTCCTTTCAGTCAAAATCAATGTGCCGAACGCCGCAACCATTTTTGCATAAACCCTTTGATTCCGCTCAAAGTACCTGATTGCGGAGTCTGTGGCATCGCTGCAAAACGGTGCGCCAGATTCAACACATCTCTGGATGCCGTACATCCCGGATAAGCAATTGAAAAAGGCACCTGCCTTTTGACTGCCTGCATGACATGCGTATCATCACTGATATGTCCCAGCAACGGAATGTCGATCTCCAAAAAGCGTCGCGCAACCAGAGCTATCTTATCGGCAACTTGACGGGCCTCATTATCGTTATCGGCACGATTGACTATAATTTTGAATACTGTATCCTTTTGCAATCCACTGACGACTTTGATCAGCGCATAAGCATCCGTCAAAGACGTCGGCTCTGGCGTAGTTACGACCATACACTCGTCAGCGGATGTTATGAATTTCAGGTTTTCTTTAGATAACCCCGCGCCAGTGTCAAACAAAACATAATCCATATCTGCCGCAATTTTCTCCACCTCATCGGCAAAGTAATTCAGATCGTCATCGGATAACGAGAACAGCTCGCTCAGGCCAGATCCTCCAGCAATATAAGGCAAGCCTCCCAAGCCCGTTTGAACAATTTCGGCCATTGATTTTTCACGTTTTAACAGATGAAGAAGATTGTATCTTGAGTTGGCACCCATCAACACATCAATATTGGCCATACCGATATCAGCATCAAATACGAGTACCTTTCGCCCAAGCGATTGCAAGGCCAAAGCAAAATTAAGGGTGAAATTGGACTTGCCCACACCGCCCTTACCACTGGTGACTGTCACGATTTTCGCATGGCGATTACGTGCAGGTAGTCGATACTTATCCAGGGCAGAAGCCATTTGTCTAAGAGATTGGGCTTGGTCACTCATACAGAATCCCCGGTATCTCCTGACGATTCTGTGGCTCCGAACAGCAGGCTTGTCACCATTTCTGTATCTGGATGCAGCAGATCATCAGGCACATTTTGACCGTTCGTAATATAGGCCAACTGCATTGGAAACTGGTGCAACAGATTAAACAAACCGCCGCAACTACCTGTCTCATCCATTTTGGTAAATACAACCTTACCAAGGCCAAACTTATTGAAATGTCCAGTTATGTTGAGCATATCTTTGCTTTTGGATGTTAGGCTAAGCACCAGATACGTCTCACTTTCCTTAATAGGTGAAAGCAGACTTTGCAATTCGGAAACGAGTAGCTCATTACGATAATTTCGTCCTGCGGTATCCATCAGGATCAAGTCACAATGCTCCAGACGTTGAATGGCTCTGTGAACATCTCCGGGAGATTGCACAACTTCAAGCGGCACATTCAAAATCGTAGCATATGTACGCAACTGCTCGACGGCCGAGATACGGTACGTGTCCGAGGTAATAAATCCGACTTTGCGGTGATGCTTAAACAACTGTTCCGCTGCCAACTTCGCAATGGTCGTCGTTTTTCCTACTCCGGTTGGACCTGCCACATAGACAATTTTGGTATCTTTCGAGATGCCCTTGTCCAGCCTTTCCCGAATGAATCCGGTCACTTCTGCACGAAGGGCCTGCTCCCAATCAAAAGATTCAGGATCAGATGGATGCTCACTTCGGCGCTCATATACCCGTTCCAGCCAATGCTCCAGCAAATCGCGTTCCACTTCTTGCTCCAGCATACGCTCACAAATCTCTTGTAACGGTTCCGGCCAAGTGTTTTCCATCGTAGAATTACGGGAAATTCGAGTCATCATGGCTTTCATTTCCCGTAATTCATAAAGCAGGGATTGATTTTCCTCTGCCCCCATCTTGTCTGGAATGCTTGCCTCCGACGCTTGCTTAAACAACTCGTTGGATGTTACCTTTTTCGGAACTGCTGCTTTGTTGTTGAAAGCTTCATTTTCAGCTTCCACACTATAACCTGCTCCGTATGAAGATCGTTCTGTGCCTGGGGCAACTTGTTCGGCCGCAGCCATCAAATCAGCCAATCCCTCTTTGGAACCGTTCGTCATCTGCGTTACCCGTCGATAGGCTTCTGGAGCGGCTTGTCTGGGGACCACTGGTGACGACGGTGCTTCCTGCTGCTCAGGAGCATTCATGGGTGGAAAAGCCTCAACATAAGGTTCCTGTGACGGTTGAGTCCGTCGTGGTTTTTGAAGCTGCTGCTCCTCTACCGCAGCGACGACTTCGATTTTCTTTTTACCGAACATACCCATAAATCCGCCGATCTTCATTTCCTTGGTGCTCAAAATGACGGCATCCGTTCCAAAGTCACCTCTGATTTGCATCATGGCTTCCGGCATTGTATCCACTACATATCGTTTCACTCTCATAAGTTCACCACCCCGACACTTTGAATTTCGACGTTCGGCTCTAGCTCACTGTACGACAGTACCGGGACATCCTGCATCGTCCGTTCCATCACTTGCCGCAAATACATACGAATCGTCGGTGACGTTAGTACGATAGGCTGCTGCCCGGATTGAATGAGACGGTTGATTTGCTCCATCATCCTTTGATACACCGTCTGCGTTGATACCGGATCAAGAGCCAGATAGCTGCCCTGCTCCGACTGTTGCACGCTTTCGGCAATTTTCTTCTCCAGCCCTGGTCCCACGGTAATGACACGTAGTGTCTCTCCCTGCTGGGCGAACTGCTGCGTAATCTGGCGGGACAACGCCTGACGGACATATTCAGTCAGCACGTCCGGATCTTTTGTATAAGTGCCGTAATCAGCCAGTGTTTCAAAAATGGTCACCATATCGCGGATGGATATTTTTTCTTTTAACAGCTTGGCCAGCACTTTTTGTACATCTCCAATCGCCAATACGGAAGGAATAAGATCGTCCACAAGCACTGGATAATTTTCCTTGAGATTGTCGACCAGCGACCGCGTTTCTTGTCTGCCAAGCAACTCGTGGGCGTGTTTCTTGATCGTCTCTGTCAAATGAGTAGCTACGACCGAAGGAGGGTCCACAACCGTATAACCGGACAGCTCCGCAACATCCTTGGTATTCTCATCAATCCAGAGCGCAGGCAATCCGAAGGCTGGTTCTGTCGTTTCAATACCCGTAATGGAATCGTCGTCGTATCCTGGGCTCATCGCCAGATAATGGTTCAACAGCAATTCCCCGCCGCCTACCGTATTGCCTTTAATTTTGATTACATACTCGTTTGGCTTGAGCTGGATATTGTCCCGTATGCGAATGACCGGCACAACCAATCCCAGCTCCAGCGCACATTGACGACGGATCATAATAATCCGATCCAGCAAATCCCCGCCCTGCTGTGTATCAGCCAGTGGAATCAGCCCGTATCCAAACTCGAATTCGATTGGGTCCACCTGAAGCAAATTAATAACACTTTCCGGACTGCGAACCTCTTCGATCTGTTGCTCTTCTTCCATCTGCTCATCAGCAATCTGCTTACGTTCCATGTTGCCCTGCATTCTTCGGGCCGCAAAAAACAGCAGAACAGCCAGTGGAAGGGTCGTAATGATATGAATAGGAGTAAACAAGCCCAACAAAGCAATCGTGGCAGCCACAATGTAAATTAGCTTTGGATATGAAAAGAGCTGATCCGTCAAATCATCCGCCAAGTTTCCATCAGACGTAGCTCGTGTAACGATCAAGCCTGACGCCGTGGATATGAGCAATGCGGGGATCTGGCTGACCAGTCCATCACCAATGGTCAGAACGGAGTAAGTCGACAGCGCCTCCTGAAACCCTTTACCCTGAACAGCCATACCAATAATGAAACCGCCGACCATGTTGATAATCAAAATGATAATACTCGCAATGGCGTCACCTTTAACAAATTTACTGGCACCGTCCATTGCTCCGTAAAAATCCGCTTCCCGTTCGATTTTACTACGCCGTTCACGGGCTTGCTGTTCGTTGATCAGACCTGCATTCAGGTCGGCATCAATACTCATTTGTTTACCCGGCATCGCGTCCAGCGTAAACCTTGCGCCTACCTCAGCAACCCGTTCGGAGCCCTTGGTGATCACGATAAACTGCACAACCACGAGAATCAGGAAGACAACAAAACCGACCGCAATTTGTCCGCCTGCAATCCAACTACCAAACGTAGCCACGACTTCTCCGGCATGTCCCTCACCTAAAATGAGCTTGGTCGTAGAAATGTTAAGCGCCAGACGAAACAACGTTGTGATGAGCAACAATGAAGGAAAAATAGAAAACTGTAAAGCTTCCTTCGTGCTCATAGAAACGAGTAGAATCATCAAAGCAATCGATATGTTAATCACGAGCAAAATGTCGAGCAACCATGAAGGGATCGGTAGAATCATCATAAGAACGATGCCGATGACGCCTGCAAGGACGGTTATTTCTTTTATTTTCACGGGTCTCTTGGCCTCCGATCCCTTTATTTCACTTTACCTTTTAATTTATATACATACGCCAGCACTTCGGCAACAGCCTGGAACAGATCGGCTGGAATCGCATCCCCGATTTCGGCTCTTTGAAACAGCGCCCGTGCCAGCGGCTTGTTTTCCATCGTTATAACGCCGTTTTGCTTGGCAATTTCCTTAATTCGGAGCGCTACGTAATCTTGCCCTTTCGCAATAATCTGCGGCGCCTCCATCTCCGAACCGTCATATTTCAAAGCCACAGCAAAGTGCGTAGGGTTGGTAATGATGACATCTGCATTGGGAACTTCCTGCATCATGCGCTGCATAGCCATTCGGCGCTGCCGTTCGCGAATTTTCCCTTTGATCAGCGGGTCACCCTCCATTTTCTTGTATTCATCCTTGATGTCCTGTTTGGACATTTTCAGATTTTTCTCATGCTCATAGCGTTGATACATATAATCCAATACTGCTAAAACGAACAGAACCACACCAATTTTGAGTCCCAGCTCCATTGTTAATGAAGCCGTAAAGTTCAACATTTGGTCACCGGACATTTCGGCCAGCTTGGGTAAGTCTGCTTTTGTTTTCCACAGCACGCTGTACACCAGATAACCGATCACGGTCATTTTTAAAACAGATTTCAGGAATTCAACCAGTGACCGCATGGAAAAAATATTTTTAAATCCTTTAATCGGGTCAATCTTGCTAAACTTGGGCGTAATCCCCTCTCCAGTTAACAAGAAACCGATCTGCATGTAATTCGCAGCTACCCCGATGACAATGGCCCCAATAAAAATAGGCGCCAGCATAATCATGATTTGCACGCCATACTCACCCATCATCAGCATTGTCGTGTTCGGCGTTACCTCCATCGATAACCGGTTTACAAAAATATCCCGAAACAAGCGAACTGCATGATCCTTGAAATACCCGCCGAAAATCATAAGACAGAAAAACGTGACCAGCAGGACACCCGCTGCGGGCAACTCCATACTTTTGGCAACCTGCCCTTTTTGCCTGGCATCCTGTTTCTTTTTGGGTGTGGCTTTTTCCGTTTTTTCCCCTGAGAACAACTGCAGGTTCATAGCATATTTAAATGACAAACTACGTTCCCCCAAACCAGACATTAAGGACGGTTACCCATAATATCCAACAAGTTGCGCATGGATTCGAACATCACAGTAAACAATTTTTCAAAGATAAAAGCAAAACTCGGCATAAGAAGCAATAACATGAACAGTCCCACAATAATTTTGAGCGGCACACCAATGACAAAAATGTTAAACTGCGGAGCCGTTTTAGCCAAAAATCCGAGTCCCACATCCGTTAAAAAAGTAGCTACTACTATAGGAGCAGCAATTTGAAAAGCCAGCATAAAAGATTCAGCAAAGGAACGGATCAGAAATTCCGTCACACTGCCTCCATACAGCTTTACAAAAAAATCATTCGTCAGCGGCACCCAATCATAGCTGTATAAAATAGCGTTTATCAGGTGATGATGCCCGTTTAAGCTTAAAAAGAGCAACACGGCTATCGCAAACTTGAAATTCCCCGTTAAAGGCGACGAAGCTCCTGTCATCGGGTCAAACACACTGGCCATCCCGAAACCTACCTGAAGATCAATAAAGGAACCTGCGGTTTGGATCGCTGTCATGAATAAATAAGCGGTAAAACCCAGCAATAACCCAATCAACACCTCGCGACCCACCAACAGCACATACGCTGCATCCGTCGGTACTTGCTGATGCGTACCATAAGTGAGATACACGATCAATGCGAGAAATCCCGATATACCAACCTTAAAGATATTAGGTACTCCTCGGGTTGAAAAAATAGGCGCTACTACAAAAAACGAGGTAATCCGACAAAAAATCAGCAAAAAAACAGGAAAACTCTGTAACAACATGTCCATAACTTCAGCCTAACCTATATATTTGTACAAATTGTCCAGAATGTTAAACGTAAAATCCACTAATGTCGTCAATATCCATGGTCCGAACAAGAGCAATGCCAGTAATACGGCGACAATCTTCGGAACAAATGCCAAAGTCTGCTCCTGAATTTGGGTTGTCGCCTGAAAAATACTGATAATCAAACCGACGACCAGTCCCAAAATCAGCATCGGAGCGCTAACTTTAAGCACTGTGTACACCGCTTGTCCGGCAAGGGAAATAATAAACTCCGAAGTCATTGCCGTCCTCCTTGATTGCTGTCCCTGTGGGAAATATTCATGTGTTAAAGCTTAGAAGCAATGATTTGACGACCAGATACCAACCGTCTACGAGCACAAACAGCAGTATTTTAAAAGGAAGCGAAATCATCACCGGCGGCAGCATCATCATCCCCATAGCCATGAGCGTACTCGCCACCACAATGTCAATGACCAAAAACGGTATAAATATCATGAAGCCCATCTGAAATGCTGTCTTTAACTCACTGATAGCGTAAGCCGGAACCATCACCGTTAATGGGATATCCTGATAGTTTTTCGGTTTTTCCATCTTGGTGTATTTCATAAAGAGCAGTAGATCCTTCTCCCGTGTATGAGAGAACATAAAGGTCTTGATTGGTACCGCAGCCTTGTCCAGCGCCTGAGATTGCGTTAAATCCCCCTTGAGATACGGCTGGAGCGCAGTCTCGTTCATAGCGGAGAACGTCGGGGCCATTATAAATAAGGTAAGAAACAAGGCCAGTCCGACAAGCACCTGGTTAGGCGGCATCTGCTGGGTCCCCAGCGAGGTGCGAACAAAGCCCAGCACGATCACGATTCGCGTAAAGCTCGTCATAAGCACAAGCAAAGCGGGCGCTACACTGATGACAGTAATAAGTAAAATAATAGACAGCGAGGTGGCACCGGGCTGTCCTTTGTCCGAGTTGCCGACTTGTATATCAATGTTCGGGATCGGTTCCGCAGAGGCCGCCGTCACCGAAATGAAGCTGAACAAGACGAGCAGCAAACATGCAAGTATAATCTTTTTTCTCATGAATCTCCCGACCGATCTGTAGTATTCTCCTCATTGCGCAGCTTTTCGAGTTTATCCTTGCGATTCGGCATTTGCCGAAGCTTGGATTCGAACATCTCGTGAAAAGACGTTTCCTCTTCAGGCTGCTGCTGTGCCGCGGTGTTCCGGCGAAGCTTACCCGCAATTTTAGCGAATAGCGGGGCAATCGGGCCGCGCTGCAGAGAAGCTTCCTGCTCCAGTGCGGCCAAAATTTGCTCCACTTCTTCAGGATCGGATACTTTGTCAACAAGCCGGATATCTTCTCCCACACCAATGAGATACACACTGCTACCAACTTCAACAAGCTGAAGGGATTTGTTAGGGCCCAGCCCCACGCCTCCCAGTATGCGAACGGAGCGGTTGCTGAACCAGCTCTGATTTCTTTTACTCAAAAACCGTATCAAGTACACGATAAGTACGATGATAAAGATCAGCACGAAAAGGACCCAGGCAATGTTGCCTATATTGCTGGATGTACTCAATGCGTCAGAGGCACCCTGTTTTGTATCCATAGCGGATGCGCCTTACACACCCAATGTTTTGTTGATGGCTTCGATAACCCGATCCGATTGGAAAGGCTTAACGATAAAATCTTTTGCGCCTGCTTGGATGGCATCAATAACCATTGCTTGCTGACCCATCGCGGAGCACATGATGACCTTTGCGTTCGCGTCAATTTTTTTGATTTCCTTCAGAGCGGCAATGCCGTCCATTTCGGGCATCGTAATATCCATCGTAATCAGGTCCGGACGAAGCTCCTTGAATTTTTCAATAGCCTGTGATCCATCCTGGGCCTCTCCTACTACTTCATATCCATTTTTGGACAGGATGTCCCGAATCATCATTCTCATAAATGCAGCATCGTCCACGATCAAAATACGGTTTGCCATCTGAAATAAATCCTCCCTAAATTATGCTATTATTGTAATTTCTGAATACGGTCCCATTGGCTTACAATATCCGTCACACGCACGCCGAAGTTCTCGTCAATTACGACAACCTCGCCTTTGGCAATCAGTTTGTTGTTAACCAGAATGTCCACCGGCTCCCCGGCAAGCTTGTCCAGTTCAATAATTGAACCTTGTGAGAGCTCTAGAATATCTTTAATTTGCTTTTGGGTCCTTCCTAATTCTACGGTGACTCTAAGGGGAATGTCCATCAATAAATTTAAATTGTTTTCATCCACTTGCGCAAATGCACCGGATTGCAAGTTTGAAAATTGTACAGGCTGCACATTTACATTTCGTCCCGGTATCGAACCATAATGATGAGGCGCTCCATAAGGGGCCTGTGGTGGTACACCTCCAGGCATTCCATAACCTGGCGCTCCCTGCTGACCGTATCCCGGGTCTTGAGGGTACATAGGCGGTTGCTGTCCATAACCTGAACCTGCATCCTGCGGCGGCTGTACGGGCACCTGTGCGGCTACCGGTGGCTGTTGATACGTTGGTGCGGGTTGCTGTTGCGGAATCTCGGTTTGTTGTGGCACTTCTGGAGCAGCCGTTGCTGCTACTTGCTGAGCGGACGCTTGCGGTTGCTCGTCATCCTCTCCGCCATTCATTAGAATGCTCACCATCTTTTTGGCGAAATGCACAGGCAACAGTTGCATCAATGTAGAGTCAATCAGGTCACCGATCAACAAACGGAAGGATACTGTAATCAGCGTCTGTTCATCTGGCAGGCTGGATACTCCATCACCATGCATTGGATCCAAAATATCAATTCCAGGCGGAGAAATATTAACAAAACGGTTAAACATGGTAGACATTGAGGTTGCCGACGAGCCCATCATCTGGTTCATCGCTTCCTGCACAGCGCTGATATGAATTTCATTCAATTCTTCATCTACCGGATTTCCTTCACCGCCAAGCATCAAATCCGCTATGACCTGGGCATCACGCTTTTTGATCACGAGCGAGTTAATACCCTCAAATCCATCTACATAATTCACATGTACTGCTACGTGCGGCTTAGGAAATGCTGTTTCGAATTCAGAGCGGGTAATAATTGAAACTTTAGGGGTCGTAATATCAACCTTTTGACCGAGCAGTGTGGAAAGAGCTGTCGCTGCGCTGCCGAACGTAATATTACCGATCTCCCCGAGAGCATCCTGCTCCAGAGGAGTCAGAAAATCGTCAACGGTCTTGTTGGCGGGAGTAGAATCCGTGCCCGCCTCCGACTGTTTCAGCAGGGCATCAATTTCCTCCTGGGACAAATAGTCTTTACTCGTCAATTTCTTCAACTCCTTCGCTGACAATTTCATCAATCTGTACGGCAACACGATCTTTTACCATGCCGGGACTTCCAAAAAATTTCAGTTTTTCGCCCACCCGGATGGAGAGCCCTTCCTTGACGGGTTTGTTCAATGAAATGACATCCCCCACCGAAAGGCCTAAAAACTCGGCCACATTTATTCGGGATTCACCTAGCTCGGCAATAATGGGAAGCTGTGCTTTCGTGACCCGTAATCTCAAGGCGTCAATCTCTTCAGGCGCCCTTGATTTCTTTTCGGATGTAAACCACTGGTGCGTCGACAACCTAGCCATAATCGGCTCCAATACCACGTGCGGGATACAAAGGTTAATCATCCCTGTGGTATCGCCAATTTTAGTACTAAGCGAGATTAGGGCAATCGTTTCATTGGGTGAAACAATCTGCATAAACTGCGGATTGGTTTCCATTGCCTCCAAACGCGGTTCAATATCCAATACCGTTTTCCAGGCCTCTTGCAGGCTGTCAAAGGTACGACTAAAAATCCGCTCCATGATTGTCGTCTCAATTTCTGTCAATGCGTTAACCTTGGACGGCGCTGATCCGGTCCCTCCGAGAAGCCTGTCCAGCATTGCAAAAGCTACGTTCGGGTGAACCTCAAGCACCATACGTCCTTCCAGCGGCTCGGCTTCAAAAATGTTCAAAATGGTCATTTTCGGAATGGAGCGAATGAATTCATCATAAGGAAGCTGCTCCACCTGAACGACATTAATTTGGACAAACGTCCGGAGCTGTGCTGAAAAATAAGTGGTCAGATACCGTGCAAAATTTTCGTGTATCCGCGTCAGACTCCGAATGTGATCCTTAGAAAACCGAAGCGCTCTTTTGAAGTCGTAAGCGCGAACTTTCTTTTGGGTATCTTCCTTTTTAAGTTCTTCCGCATCCATTTCACCGGACGAGAGAGCTGCTAAAAGGGCATCAATTTCCCCTTGCGACATTACATCCACCAATGTTATTCACCCCCTTACATGTTCAGACAAGTTCACCTGGAATCAAATGGCTGCCAGCAAAAAGTCTGTAATTTTGGCGTTCCCCAGGTGACCTTCAGGGAGCGACTTGTTGATGAGATCCGTCAGCTTGTCACTGAACTGGTCTCGGCCTTTGGCTGTTCTGAGCTCATCAGGCTTGGTGTCTGCAAGTAATTGAATAACGATTGGCTTGATACTGATGTCCTTGATTTTTTCAAAAGATTCCTTTGCTTTGGCATCGTTTAATTGAAAAGCAAGATTCATCTGGACAATATAATCAGCGTCTGCCAGATTGGTTTTGATACCAGTAATTTCAGAACTCACTTCCACCAATTCATCTGCTGACAGTCGGGGAAGCTGTTCTGCTTGAGCGGCTTGCGCATTTGGAGTGGCTTCCGACTTTTTCCCGCTAAGCGCTGGTACAAGTACAAAGGCCGCACCTGCAATCAAAGTGATCGCGAGTAAAATTGTAATGAGCCATGGCAGCATCTTTTTCATTCGTCTTCCTCCATTTGTTGCACTTTTATCGTGGCGGCATGTATGCCGATTTCACGGCTGTAACCCTTGATCAAGGAGACGACATCTGCCGCTTTTTCCAATACAATCAACCGTTTCCCCGTCACTAATGTGACGTATGTATCCGGCGTTTCCTCCACAGTCTCAATGAGCAGAGCATTAAGCCACATAGGCGAGCCGTTTAGCCGCGTTAACGGGATCATCGTAACACCATCCTCCTGATAGGTACGGGGGAGCCTTTACTCCCCCGCGTTTAGATGCGATTATCGTTTCAAGTTTACAACTTCCTGAAGCACTTCATCCGAGGTCGTAATGATACGCGAGTTCGCCTGGAAACCGCGCTGAGCTACGATCATTTCGGTAAATTCACCTGTCAAATCGACGTTGGACATTTCCAGTTGACCCGCGATGATAGCGCCCCGGCCCTCCGAATTAGCTACTCCAGGCTCAAGTGCATCAATGTTGGAGTTAACCGTGGTACGGTACAAGCTACCTCCGATTTTCTCCAAGCCTTCGGGGTTTGTCACTCTGGCTATACCAATTTGCGTGCCATTGTCTACGGTGCCATCATCCAATTGCTGTACAATCGTACCGTCCTGCGAGATAGAGAACGATGTCACATTGTCAGCCAGTGTGATTGGATCTCCACCCGCATCTCCTACGAAAAAGCCATCTGAGGTAACCAAATTCCGGTTTGCGTCCACGTGAAAATCACCCGCGCGAGTCAGATAAGGAACTTCCTGTGCATCATTCATTTTGACCAGGAAAAATCCGTCACCGTTAATCCGCAAATCTGTCGGATTGTTCGTAGTCATGGCACTACCTGGAAGATGAAGTGTATCAATCGAACTGACCGATACCCCTAAACCGACCTGCTTGGCATTTTGTCCCGCAGTAGTCGTTCCGTCCGGCGCACTTGCGCCCGAACTCGTTTGGCTCAAAATATCCTTGAACATGACACGGCTGGACTTGAAGCCTGTTGTATTTACGTTTGCAATGTTGTTACCGATAACGTCCAGCTTTGTTTGAAAGCCCTTCATACCCGATACACCCGAATACATTGATCTCAACATTGAGTATAAATCCTCCTCTGAATGCTTGCTCGATTAACCGCATCAGTCGATCCGCGGCTTCTTCATGGCTTTCCTGCTCGGGCCAGCCACTTCTTGCTAAATTTTCTATGAAATAATAACGGCACTATCAATTTGCGTAAATACGTTATCCTGCATGGATTGCTTATCCATCGCAGTAACTACTGTCCGGTTGGGCACACTTACGATCAACGCCATATCCTGCATTAAAATCAATGATTCTTTGGCGCCTTTGGCAGCTGCTTTATCCACAGCGGAGTTAATCTTCGCCATCTGGTCACTTCTCAGTTCTATCCCCCGCTGCTCCAAACGCTTTGCTGCATGATTGCTCAGCTTGAGTACTTGATCCTGCAACACCTGTCCGAATGGCCTACCATCCTTCGGTACCGGATTTACCCGGTTCTGCGAGATTGCTGCCGGAGGAACATTGGCGGGAAAAAGACGTCCGACCGTTATCCGGTCATTCATGTGTCTCACCACTTCCAGTAGAGGAAGAAGTTGTAGTATCCGATGTCCCTGCCGAGGAAGCCGCTGTTTGAGCCTGGCTTACCGATGTCACATCTTTCAGGGCTACCTCTGACTTTCCGATTTCGGCATACTGTACACCGTCACGAATAACGATGGAATCCACGATTCCACTTTTCACCGCACCTGCGCCCGTTTCACCCGTAATTGAATCCTTCTTACCTGCCTCGATCCAGCTGACTTCTTTTCCAATCAAACCGGAGGATATTCCTAAAGACTGTCCCAACGTATTCAACTGGGTAGAAATGTTCATCAACTGCTCCACGGAAGAAAATTGCGCCATTTGCGCGATAAATTCCTTATCTTCCAGAGGCTGCATTGGGTCCTGGTTTTGGAGCTGGGTAATCAAAATTTTCAAAAATTGGTCCTTACCCATCGTTTTGGTATCCTTGGCGCTTGCCGTTTTGACGTTATTCACGTTGTAATTCGGCCAGACGTTACTGGTGGATACATTATTGTCCGCAGTCGTCATTGTGTTCTCACCTCCATGCTACGCTTGTGCTGTAAAGGAGCCTGTCCGATTTACATCATCTGTGCGTTGTTCTGCTGTCCAATTGCGGAGTTCTTCCGCCATTTCAGCTACCTTTAGAGCATCCTCGGCTTCTTCTCTGCTCCGCGACTTGGAACGTTGCTCGGATTGTTGCTGCTGATTTGCACCTGATCCACGGCCATCCTGATACATATGGGAGGAAAGTGATTCATTTTGCGTTACTTCCACCTTATCTACCTGAATTCCCTGACTTTGAAGACTTGCACGCAACTGTGACATTTGCTGTTCGAGCAAATCTTTAGCTCCGCTGTGCTCAGTCATGAACTGGGCAACCAAGTGCCCATTCTGCATCGTCAGTTTGACTTCAAGCTGTCCCAAATGATCTGGACGAAGCATAATAGTCGCTTCTGTTAATCCAGAATGCTTCACGATATCCAGCTTTTGCACTACAAAGTCCGTCATTTCCTTAGCAAATTGTCGCACATGTACGACAGGCTGCGCCGGAGCCGAAGGAGTTGTGCCTTGGGTCTGCACCGAAAGCTGGCCTGCGGTCGTAATCACAGGAGTTTGACTGTCGGTCGCTGCTGGATCAGCCTGCTCGGTTACGTCCACTACTGCACCAGTTTCATCCGTTGGAGTTGCTTTAACTGCGGCTTGAACATGAACATTAGCTGATGAACGTTGTCCTTCTGCACCTTGCTGGTTTGTCCCGCCTTGACTCGTCTGCTGCTCAGTAGCAACAACCTGTTTATCTGTAGAAACAGCCGTTAATGTCTGAGTGCCATTCGCCCGATTCGTGGAAGGCTGAACTGCTTGTGAATCTGCGCCATCAGCAAGCTCCACAGCTTTCAGTACGCCGGTCCACTGCTCATCGGAAATAGCTCCCGTACCAGCTGTCGTATTTTGAAGCGATTGTAGCAACTGTGTAATCTGGGCCTTTTGGTCTCCCGTAGCCTGATTCACTACATTTGCAAGCTGTGACAAAGCATCCTGTAATGCAAACCGAATGGTAGCCGGATGTGCTGCCAAAGCCGTTAAGCCTGTCGCCGCATTCGTTTCCCCACCGTCTGTTTGCTCCTGTGCACCACCGTCACCTTGTAATAACTGCTGTACTTGCTGGACCCACGATTGCAGAGCTGCGAACAAGGCTGGGTCAGACGCTACCTGATCATCCAACTTTTCAAGGTTTTGCAGTAATGGAGCCAACGTCTCAACAAGCGGCTCTGCTGAAGCTTCTGTCGATTCTCCGGCAGTAATCAGCGGCATCACCATAACTAATGGAGATTTCCCAGCATCTGTGCTTGTAGAGCCCGTTTGCCCGCCAGTCATCATTTGCGTAAGCGTCTGATTAAAAGCACCGCCTGTGGCTCCTGCTGCTGCCGTCCCTGCTGTTGAGGTTGTCGCTGTACTAGCTGTGCTACCAGCCGTCTGACTGGAACTGCTGAGAGATACACTTTGAGAAATAAGTGTCATTTATTTTTTCACCTCCCTTCATTCAAATCACTTGCTGCCCATCAGCTTGTTTAAAATTTTCGCCGTTTGTGCAGCGTCCTTCGCAGACATATTTTGCAGTAAAGAAGCACGTGTCGAATCATCTACTGTATTTAATATGTTTAATACCTTGTCCGGACTAATTTTGTAAGTTTGTAAAATCAGTTCGGCACCGCTTTTCTTGTCCATGGAAGCAAATGTGCTGCTAATCTGAGTGTTTTGCAGACTTTTGCTCGTTGTCCCCGCTGCAGTGCTTTGATCCTTTTTCAGACGGGACTGCAACGCAGCCACTGACAAATCAGTAGATGGTGTCACGTTTTTCAAAGCCATAGTGATATCGGCTGCTTTTTTAGCATCCATCTTTTGTAAAATTTTCGCGCTATTTGCAGGGTCCATATAGCTTAGCAGTTGCACCGTTTCTTCGGTTGTCAAGTTTGCCATAATCGGTGCTGCCTTACTTGCAGTCATTCCTTCATACATGGAAGCGAGGTCTTTAGCCTGTTTTACATATGGGTCTTCATTCGCTGTTCCGCTTGCCGCTTGTGTACCCGGCTGTCCCTGCTGACTGTCCTGCGACTGTTGTTGCGTTTGCGTTTGTAGCGTATTGACCTGATTTTGCAGTTCTGTAACCTTTTTATCCTGAGTTGTTCTGGCAGCGGTAGCCTTTTTGAGTTCCTCCGTCTGCTTGGCCAAATCTGTCTTAAGCTGCTGGATGGTTGCTTCAGAGCTTACGGACTGGGCTTTCTGATCTGCCTCTTTGCTCTTGGCAACCTTGTCTTTCGGTTCGGGAATCCAATTCTTCACAATTGGAATCTTGTTTCCCAATGAAATCATTTCACTTCTGAAATCCACGTTGAACAGCGTAAGCAGGACCCCCACCAGAACGATTGTAAAAACAATCGGAATCAGGAAAAACATAAACCGTTCAAATCCCCCACCTGACTCTTTTTCCAAATCCATATCCAGTTCATTTTCTGCTAAATTCCGTGCCATCGTCTTCCTCCTCAGGCAGCTGATATGCGTATCCTGTGACTTTCCGCTTACCGGGCTCTCATGGCAAATCTCACGGAAGCCATTTCATCCAGCTCGTTCTGCTCGCGCAGGAGCATTTCCTGTTGGAATTTCACGTTGGCCTTCTCTCTCGCTTTCAGCCAAACTTGTTCATCCAGCATTTTATCGGTCAAAACGGTTTGTTTGCTTTGCACATTTTGCTGCGCATATTGAACATCTCTATGCTTGCGTGTAATACATTGATCCAGATGGTTGACGTAAGCCTGTAATTCCTGAATGGTAGAGAGCGGCGCGCAATCCTCGGCAGCCTTTTGAATGGCTGATATGACCCGATTCCTTTCGCCTACAAGCTGTGTCAATGTTTGCTCCTCAACCTGCAATTGTCCAACAGCACTGGAAAGCAACCATTCGGCCTGTGACTTTTCGTTGGTTTTCAAGTCTACAACTTTCTGAAAGGAATACTGAAATCTCATCGTTCAACCTTCATCTCCTCGTAAATTCAGAAATCAAACGCTCACGTACCTCGTCCAGCTCAGCCTTTTCATCTGTTCTTTGCCTTGTAAAATCCCATATATCCCGTATACGCTCCATGGATTCGTCAATTTCTGCATTCGAACCCTGCTGATAAGCCCCGATGTTAATCAGGTCCTCTGAATCTTTATAAACCGCCATCAGGCGCTTAATATTTTCGGCAGCGTCAATCTGATCACGTGGTGCAATGTCCTTCATGACCCGGCTAATGCTGGCTAACACATCAATCGCAGGAAAATGTCCCTTATTCGCAATTCCCCGGTTGAGCACAATGTGTCCATCCAAGATCCCGCGCACCGCATCCGCGATGGGTTCATTCATGTCATCACCATCAACCAGTACCGTATAAAAGGCGGTTATAGAGCCGGTTGGCCCGGTTCCCGCACGTTCCAGCAACTTGGGCAAACTGGCGAATACGGAAGGGGTATAACCCCTCATCGCTGGTGGCTCCCCGACAGCCAGTCCTACTTCACGCTGCGCCATTGCATACCGGGTAACCGAGTCCATCATCAGCATGACGTTCAAGCCGCGGTCCCGAAAGTATTCAGCGATTGTCGTTGCAATGAGCGCACCTTTAATGCGGATCAATGCAGGTTGGTCAGAAGTGGCTACGATGACTACTGAACGTTCAAGCCCTTCCGGACCCAAATCCCGTTCAATAAAGTCCAGCACCTCGCGTCCACGTTCCCCGATCAGAGCGATTACGTTCACATCTGCTTCCGTATTACGAGCAATCATTCCCATCAGGGTACTCTTACCTACACCAGAGCCGGCGAAAATACCGACCCGCTGTCCTTTACCGATAGTAAGCAATCCATCGATGGCCCGTACACCGATACTGATCGGCTCCTGTACACGTGGGCGACTCAGTGGATTGGATGGAATGTTGAAGGTCGAGTATCTCGCCATCCGTGAGGGAATCAACGAGCCGTCCAGAGGTTGGCCCAAACCGTCCAGCACTTTGCCCAACAGCTCCGATCCCACCTGTACGTTCAATGGCTTCCCTGTTCCTACGACATCACAACCGGGTCCAATGGATTGCAGTTCTCCAAGCGGCATCAAAAGTACCTTGTTATCTCTAAAGCCTACGACCTCCGCTTGCAGTGGCTTAGTCGTTTTACCCGGATAAATGTAACAGACGTCCCCTATACTGGCGTCTGGACCTTCCGATTCCACCATCAAACCGATAACCTGTGTCACCTTGCCGTTTACCCGAACCGGGTCCAGTTGTCGCAAATGATCCATGTAGCGCTGCGCATTAAGCCCCTTCATGTCTTCGCTCCTCGTTCTCGTGTGCCAGACGCAGCAGTTCCTTTTTGATCTCAGCCAGCTGTGTATCTATCCGCGCATCCACACTTCCAAAGGAAGAACGAATGACACAGCCGCGATCCTTCACAGTACCATCAGGAATAATTTGCAGTTCTGCCTGCGAATCGACAGTTAATGACAATTCTTCGCGCGCTCCTTGCACAAATGCGAAATGCTGAGGCGACACACACAACGTAATTGTTCCTTTTTCCCGCTTACGAGCCAGATTATTACGAATGAGCTCAATTGTATATTCCGGCTCTATGCTAAGCTGTTTTTCAATGACTTTCTCAGCAATAGCACTACTCAGCTCGACCAGAAAAGGCTCAGCCTCCTGAATCAGTTGTTCCTTGGTCTCATAAGCCTGACGCAAAATATCCTGCGCCTCTACCATCATCTGTTCCGATTTCGCCTGAAGCTCAGCCTCAGCCAATTTCTGACCTTCCTCATAGCCTTGCTGAAACCCGTCAGCCTTTAAGGCCTCTGTTAACTGCTCGTCCTGCTCACGGCGTTCCTGCCACCAGGCTTCTATCTGCTGCTGCGCCTCCTGAAGCATCCGTTCCGCTTCTTCAGCCGCCTCACGAACCTGCCGTTCAGCAAAATCCTTGGCATCATTCAGCATTTCATCCCGAAGCCGTTCAGTCTCGTAATCTCTCTGTGGTTCCGGCTCCATATGTTCAGTTGTGACTTCCTCTTCCGACGTTTCAGGCGCATACGAATGTGCCACATCAATGGTTTTCAAAGCTTCAACAGGCACATATTGGAAAGATTTGATCAAGTTAGACAATGATGTCATCTCCTCCGCCGCGTGCGATTATAATCTCACCGGCCTCTTCCAATCTGCGGATCGTCGATACGATGCGAGTCTGCGCTTCTTCCACATCACGCAGCCGTACCGGTCCCATATACTCCATTTCCTCTTTGAAGGTTTCTGCCATCCGTTTCGACATATTTCGGAAAATCACATCGCGCACTTCTTCGCTGGACACTTTAAGCGCCAACTGCAAATCGGCATTGTCGATATCGCGGATAATACGTTGAATGGAACGGTTGTCCACATTGACGATATCCTCGAATACGAACATTCTTTTCTTGATTTCTTCGGCCAGTTCAGGGTCCTGAATTTCAAGCGAGTCCAGAATCGTACGCTCGGTTCCTCGGTCTACGCCATTCAAAATCTGAACAATGGACTCGATACCGCCCGCATTCGTGTAATCCTGTGTCGCGGTTGCCGACAGCTTTTGCTCCAGTACACGTTCCACTTGTGAAATGACTTCCGGCGAAGTGCTGTCCATTACAGCAACACGTCTGGCCACATCAGCCTGCTTTTCCTGTGGCAGGGACGACAGAATCGCTGCCGCCTGCTCAAATTGCAAGTACGAGAGCACGAGAGCAATCGTCTGTGGATTTTCATTCTGTATAAAGTTTAAAATCTGGTTTGGATCAGCCTTGCGGGCAAAATCGAACGGTCTCACCTGCAACGTCGCCGTCAGACGGTTAATGACCTCAACTGCTTTTTGTGACCCGAGTGCCTTTTCCAATATCTCTTTGGCATAATTGATGCCGCCTTGGGAAATGTACTCCTGAGCCAAACAAATTTGATGAAACTCAGCCATAATCGAATCTTTTTCCGTTGCATCAACCTTCCTCACATTGGCGATTTCCAATGTAAGTTGCTCAATCTCTTCATCACGCAAATGCTTGAATATTTGAGCAGATACTTCCGGCCCCATCGTGATTAGCAGAATTGCCGCTTTTTGTCTTCCCGTTAAACCTTGACTGCTTGCCTTTGCCAATGAACTCACCTCTATTCGTCAGCCAGCCATGTACGAAGCAGATTGACGAATTCGTCGGGTTTCTTTTTCGCCAGACTCTCAAGCTGTTTACGCACTTGACTTTCATTTGTCACACTTTCCATGGTAATGGACGGGAACTCCGTCGGGGTTGGCATAAGTTGCAGATCTTCTTCCAGTTCTTCTTCCTGCTGCTTACGACGACCGCGTACAATCAAGAAGATTACACCTGCCAACAGTGCCAGTACAGCAGCCCCGATGCCCCATACCCAAGGGTTGGAAGCCGAGAAAAACGTGTTGGTGTTCGCTGGCGCCGGTACGGTTTGAGAGAACACTGAAACTTTTTTGGCTAAATCAGCGTCTGTAATAGTAACGCCGGAATTCGCTAATGAAGCTCTTACGATATTAACCAAGATGTTTTGGATTGCGGCCTGAGTTGCAGCATCCAAAGTTTGCTGCCCCGTTGGTGGTTCAACTGCTACATTAATGGTTAAATCTTTTACAGTGTACGGACTTTGGATAATATCCTTCGCAATTCGGTTAACTTCGTAGTTAATTGTGCTTGAGCTCTTGTCTGAGCTTGTGTTGCCTGAATTGCTTCCTCCAGGGTAACCAGGTACATCCTGCGTTCCTGTGCCTGCGACTCCTCCGGTTTGTCCACTACTGCCAGTGTAGCTTTCCTGAATTTGCTGGGCGCTGATTTCAATGCCCTTCATTTTCGTTTGATCAACCGGTGTGACCAGTTGTTCTTTCGAGGTTACTTTGTCGAAATTTAACTGTGACATAACCAGCACATTCACTTTGTCTTCGCCAACAATTTTCGACAAAAATTGTTGGACATTATTCCTTACATCGCTCTCAAACTTCTTCTGCAGAGCCATGTTTTCCTCAACACCACTGGAGAGACCTCCTTGACCGCCCTTGGCCGTTGGAATCAGTTCATACTCCTTATTGGTGATCGTAATGTTTTCTACAGGCAAATTCGGCACAGCCGTCTTTACCAAATTAAAGTATCCGTCGATGGCTTGCTGATTTGGCGTAAAGCCAGGTTCGAATTCCATTTGAATCGAAGCAGAAGCTTTGTCTTTTTCTTCAAGCCCGGCAAAAATGTTTTCCTTCGGCATATTAATGACAGCTTTGGAGCTTTGGACACCATCCATCCGTTCCAACAGTTGCTGTACTTCGCCATTCAATGCGTTATTGTACTTCACATTGAACTCGTTCTCCGTCATGCCAATTGCCGAGGAGGACTGATCAAAGGTACTCATGCCGATTGAACCCTTCTGAATTAGGCCCTGAGACCCAACATCTACCTTTGCCTTATCCGCGTTTGCGGTTGGGACTGCGATTTGCGTCCCGCCAGCATTGAGCTGATACGGTATACCCGCAGAATCGAGATATTTAATGACCCCGGCAGCATCGTTTGCGTTTAAATCCCGGAAAGCCACTTCATACTCGGTTTTGGTAAACTGCATCGTTAGCACTACAATGGCAATGATGATGAATGCCAAGGTCGAAACAAGTAATATCTTCTGTTTTTTGCTAAAATTATTCCAATACCCGGAAATCTTATCCCGATATTGGGCGATTCTCTCGTTCACTCCGTCACCCCATCCGAAACTTTGCTAGACCCTCTTTACATCTGTGTACGCATGATCTCCTGATAGGCTTCAATCGCTTTGTTTCGGACCTGAGTAGTAAGCTGCAGGGAAAGCAGCGCTTGTTGGGATGTGATCATGACCTGATCAACATCAACTTTTCCTGCCATGAACTGGTCGGACATCGTGTGTGTAGCGGCTTCCTGCTGCCCCACTTCATTGAGCGCATCCTTTAGGAACGAACCAAAATCCTTCAAGGATTCGGAAGGCGTTGATTTCGTCAACACATTGTTAGGTGATTGAATTTGCTGTATTACCGGTGTCTGTACATTAAACATGGCGTTCTGGATCATGTTTTACTCTCCCTATTCTGTAGTTAGTAGTCCTGGAACTTAGCGACCGATTTCAAGTGCCTTGGAAACCATTGCCTTGGATGCATTCAGAGCTGTTACATTGGCTTCGTAAGAGCGTGTTGCGGAAATCATGTCTACCATTTCTTTCATAATGTCTACATTAGGCATATATACATAGCCATCTTTATCAGCATCCGGGTGACCCGGATTGTACACAGGCTTCAAAGGTGACTGATCTTCCTGTATTTGCGAAACCTTGACGCCAGCGGCGCCCGTGCCATTTCCTTCCATTTGAGCCTGCAAAACATCGGCAAACCGAGATTGGTTAGGCTCCAAAACAACCGTTTTTCTCCGATATGGAACCGCTTGTCCATTCTCCACTTTTGCCCGTGTTGTCTCTGCGTTGGCAATGTTACTTGATATGACATCCATCCGCAACCTTTGGGCCGTAAGAGCAGATGCGCTGATATCAAAGCCGTTGTTAATCTTCACCTGGTCCTATCTCCCTTCTACCGCTGTTCTCATCATTTTGATGCGTTCAATAATTTCTTGGATGTAGGTATTATATCTCAGTTGATTCTCGGCCATAAGGCTCATTTCTCTGTCGATATCCACGTTATTCATATTGTTGTTCATGACAGAATACCCATCTTTGGTAACGACAGCATCTGGAATGGAGTTCGCAGGTCCTATTTGAAAATGTTTCGCATTGGTTACTTTTCCACGTAATGGTGTCACGTCGCCACCCATTTGCTGCTGAAGCAATTCTTCAAATGAGACCTCTGAACGCTTAAAATACGGGGTATCCTCATTGGAAATGTTGTTGGCCATCACACGTTGTCTCGTATTTGCCGCCTGAACACCTGCCTGAAGTTTTTGAAAGCTCATATCACCCAGCAGATTCATTTAGCTCCTCCTTCCAGCGTCTACTCCAAAGTAAGATTCAATAAAACAAGATTTTTCACTTTTTTTCGACAATTAAATTTCATAATTATACATTTCTCTTAGGTCTTAAGTAGAAAATAATTGCTTTGTGTCATATATTCTAAGTTTCGTAGAGTTGGGACCTAATTACAATAAGAAAAAAGCCCTATCTTTTTTAAAAAAGAGGGCTTTCGATGCATAAAATGTTAAATTTTTCAGGTTTTTTTCAATAAAATGAATGTTTTCTTAGCACTTTGCACCTGTAAAAGATTATACGTCCTACTTTTGGAATAGACAGGAAAATCATCAAAGGGAGGTTCATCTAGGTCTATATGACGGTGCAAGATAGTGTTATTCTAGACAAAGCATCCTATTTTAAAAGCTTCCACTCATAAAATATACTGACTAAGGTCCCTGTTTTGGGCAATATCACCCAGCTTCTCTCGAACATATTCCGGGGTAATGATCATACGGTCCAAAGTAAGCTCCGGAGCCTCGAAGGACAAATCCTCCAGCAACTTCTCCAAAATGGTATGCAAGCGGCGTGCACCGATGTTTTCCGTGTTCCGGTTTACAGACTCGGCAATGCTGGCAATTTCACGGATGGCTTCTGCCGAAAATTCTACTTCAATCTCTTCGGTACGAAGCAAATCCGTGTATTGCTTGGTCAGCGCATTTTTGGGCTCTGTCAAAATGGATACAAATTCATCCAATGTGAGACTGCTCAGTTCAACACGGATTGGAAAACGTCCCTGCAACTCAGGGATCAGATCAGAAGGCTTAGCAACATGAAAAGCTCCAGCGGCGATAAACAGAATATAATCTGTCCTTACCGGGCCGTATTTAGTCATAATGGTAGAACCCTCGACAATAGGCAAAATATCGCGCTGGACACCTTCTCTAGACACATCAGGACCACTGCCCTTGCCCTGGCTTGCAATCTTGTCGATTTCATCTATAAAAATGATACCGGATTGTTCAGCACGCTTCACGGACTCCTGAATGACATCATCCATGTCGATCAGCTTGGCAGCCTCATCCTGAATTAGCACCTTGCGGGCTTCCTTCACCGGCAACTTGCGCTTTTTGGTTCGCTTTGGCAGAAAGCTTCCGAACATTTCCTGCATGTTCATGCCCATTTGCTCATTTCCCTGCCCAGCAAACATATCCAGCATATTGGGTGCGGTATCCTCCACATCAATCTCAATCACTTCATCCTCAAGCTTGCCGGACAACAGATCGAATTTAGCCTTACGCCGTTTCTCTGCCAAGGATGCGTCCTGTTGCGGGGGTTCTTCCTCTGGCGAATTCCCGGTGTTATTGCCAAACAGCATTTCAAAGGGATTACGTTGGGATTTATTTGATTTCTCCGCAGGTACAAGAATGCTGACAATCCGTTCATTCGCCATGTCCTCGGCTTTGTCCTTCACATTCTCCGTCCGCTCTGCTTTAACGATGCGAATCGAGGTTTCCATCAAGTCACGCACCATGGATTCCACATCCCGGCCGACATAACCCACTTCTGTAAATTTAGTCGCCTCTACCTTAATAAAAGGAGCTCCCACGAGCCGGGCCAGTCTGCGTGCAATTTCGGTTTTACCCACGCCCGTCGGACCGATCATTAAAATATTTTTGGGCACAATTTCATCCCGGATATCGTCCGGCAGCTTGCTGCGCCGATAACGGTTGCGCAAGGCAACGGCAACGGATTTTTTAGCCTGCTTCTGTCCGACAATATATTTATCCAGCTCGGATACAACTTGTCTGGGCGTCAACGATTGATTATTCATTTTGCACTCCTCCACCCTTGAATACTCAGAGCCGATTTACAGTTCTTCCACGATAATCTGATTGTTCGTATACACGCATATCTCCGACGCAACCTCCAGCGCTTCCCGGGCCATATCCTTTGCCTCCATGCCGGAGCCATGACGCTTGAATGCACGCGCCGCCGCCAATGCAAAATTGCCGCCTGAGCCGATCGCAAGCACATCATCGTCCGGCTCGATAATTTCACCACCCCCGGAAATGAGTAGCATTCCGGATTGATCCATAACAATCATCAAAGCCTCCAGCTTACGCAGGATACGGTCCTGCCGCCAGTCCTTAGCCAGTTCCACCGCGGCCCGCTGAAGATTGCCGTGATGTTCCTCCAGCTTGTTTTCAAACTTTTCAAACAATGTGATGGCATCCGCCACTGAACCGGCAAAACCTGCGACCACCTGACCACGGTATAATCTGCGTACTTTTTTCGCCGTCTGCTTCATGACGACACTGTTACCGAACGTTACCTGACCATCACCGGCAATAGCTCCCTTGCCATTGTGGCGTACAGCACAGATGGTGGTAGCATGAAAGGACATATCCATAACGCGCTCCTCCTTTTCCTTCATCCTTATGACTGTACTTCGGCTGACATAACTTCCGCTTCGTTAATATAACCACGCAAGCTTTCCAACGCACGGTTAGCAAGCGCTTCGTTCTTTTCCTTCTTGTTGCGGATACGCGTCTCCAGCTTTGGCAGCAGACCAAAGTTCGCATTCATCGGCTGAAAATGCTTGAAATCAGCGGTTGTGATGTAACGGGCCATGCTGCCCAGTGTCGTTTCCGCAGGGAATACAAACATTTCTTGTCCACGCGCCGCACGCGCTGCATTCATCCCCGCCAGCAAACCCGAGGCCGCAGATTCTACGTACCCCTCCACTCCAGTCATTTGTCCGGCAAAGAACAAATTACTTCTGCCTTTGAACTGATAGGTCGGATGAAGCTGCTGTGGAGAATTAATAAAGGTGTTGCGATGCATCACACCATAACGTACAAACTCTGCATTCTCCAGACCCGGTATCATGGAAAATACACGCTTTTGCTCTCCCCATTTCAAATGAGTCTGGAAGCCAACCAGATTGTACAGTGTACCCGCCGCATTATCCTGTCGAAGCTGCACAACGGCATATGGCAACTCTCCTGTATGTGGATTCACTAGACCGACTGGTTTCATCGGCCCGAACAATGCCGTCTGCTTACCGCGCTGCATCATCACTTCAATGGGCATACAGCCTTCGAAATATATTTCTTTTTCGAATTCCTTAACTTGTGCCACTTCAGCCGTAATCAGCGCCTCATAAAAAGCATCAAATTCCGCTTCATTCATCGGACAGTTCAAGTAGGCTGCTTCTCCCTTATCGTAGCGGGAAGCAAGATAAACCTTACTCATGTCGATAGAGTCCTTTTCCACAATCGGGGCCGCTGCATCGTAAAAGTAAAAATACTCTTCTCCCATCAGCGATTTAATCTGCTCCGACAAAGCCGGAGAAGTTAAAGGCCCGGTAGCAATGACCACAATCCCATCCTGGGGAATTTCCTGAAGCTCCTCATTGACCACCTCAATAAGCGGATGTTGATGAAGAGTATCTGTAATATGTCCGGAAAATCCATCACGATCCACCGCCAGCGCACCACCTGCCGGAACAGCATGACGGTCTGCGGCATTCAAAATCAAGGAGTTTAATATCCTCATTTCTTCTTTAAGTACACCTACCGCGTTGGTCAAACCATTTGCCCGTAAAGAATTGCTGCACACCAGCTCGGCAAATTTATCTGTATGATGCGCCGGTGTCTTAACAACCGGTCTCATTTCATATAGCTGGACAGGCACGCCACGGCTTGCGATCTGCCAGGCAGCTTCACTGCCCGCCAAACCTGCTCCGATGACTGTTACCTTTTGTAGTTCACTCACGTTTAAATCCCCCTGCTATTGTTGTTCTTATGAAGTCTCTACACCCTCGTCGCTATCTTCCAACATTTCACTGTGATCGCAGACGGTACAGTTGAGCTTCGTTCCTTGTTTGGTACGTTTTTCGACCATTAGGCCACCACAACTTGGACAAGGCTTAATGGACGGTTTATCCCAGGATACAAAATCGCATTCCGGATAACGGTCACATCCATAAAAGATGCGTCCTTTTTTACTCCGCCGTTCCACAACATGGCCCTCACCACATGTAGGACAATTTATTCCGATATCCTTGACAATCGGCTTCGTATTACGGCAATCCGGGAATGCCGAGCAGGCCAGAAATTTACCAAAGCGGCCAAGCTTATACACCATCGTGCTGCCACATTTGTCACAAATGACATCGGATTCTTCATCCTTGATCTCAATTTCCTTCATTTCTTCCTCTGCAACTTCCAGACGCTTCTCAAACGACTCGTAAAAGTCACTCAAGACCTTGACCCAGTCTCCTACGCCTTCTTCTACGTGGTCAAGATCACCTTCCATATTAGCCGTGAATTCCACGTTCAGAATTTCAGGAAAGAATTCCTCCATCTGCTCGATGACCAGTTCTCCCAGCTCTGTAGGGAAGAACTTCTTCTCTTCAATGGCGACATAGCCACGCTTCTGAATAGTTTCCAGTGTCGGTGCATACGTACTCGGACGTCCGATACCCAGTTCTTCCAGCGTTTTCACCAGTCGTGCCTCTGTATAACGGGGAGGCGGTTGCGTGAAATGCTGCTTCGGCTCAACCGATTCCTTTTTCAGCTTGTCGCCCGGTTTAAGCGGCGGCAGCAGCTTATCTTCTTCGGTTTTTCCATCGTCATTCCCCTCCACATACACTTTCATGAAGCCTGGAAAACGAACCTTCGAGCCAGCTGCCCGGAATATAGTCTCACCCGCTTCAATATCAACGGACAAGGTATCCATAATAGCGGAAGCCATCTGGCTGGCCATAAAACGCTCCCATACCAGTTTGTACAAACGGAACTGATCCCGGCTCATAAACGGCTTAACCGTTTCCGGGTCACGCAACGCGGAGGTTGGACGAATCGCTTCATGCGCATCCTGGGCATTGGCCGCTTTTTTGGAATATTGACGAGGACTTTCAGGTACAAAAGCTTCGCCATATTTCTGAATAATGAATTCCTTCGCTTCCTCTTGGGCCGAAACAGCTATTCGTGTGGAATCCGTACGCATATACGTAATCAGACCCACGGTTCCTTCTTTGCCCAAGTCCACACCCTCATACAACTGCTGGGCCACGGACATCGTTTTGGATGCACGGAAGTTGAGTTTCCGAGCCGCCTCTTGCTGCAAGGAGCTAGTCGTGAATGGTGGAGAAGGATTGCGCAAACGCTCTTTCTCTTTCACATCACGAACCTTGTAAGACGACTTGCCAATAGTCTCCAGCACTTCTTGTACATCCGCTTCGCTGGAGAGCTCTTTCTTTTTGCCACGAAGCTGATGGAATTTCGCCTCAAAGGTACTGTCCTTAATCGCCAGTTTAGCTGTGATCGTCCAATACTCTTCCGGTACAAACTCATTAATCTCGTTTTCCCGGTCCAGGATAATTTTCACGGCAACCGACTGCACGCGCCCTGCGGACAAGCCCTTCTTTACCTTTTTCCAAAGCAATGGACTGATTTTGTAGCCGACAAGCCGATCAAGGATCCGCCGTGCCTGTTGGGCATTGACCAAATCCATATTGATTTTGCGTGGTGTTTTAAATGCATCCTTAACCGCCTGCTTTGTGATCTCATTAAATACAACGCGGCAGTCTGCTGTATCGTCCAGATCCAGCGCATGCGCCAAATGCCAAGCGATAGCTTCGCCTTCGCGATCCGGGTCAGCCGCTAGATATACTTTTTTTACTTTTTTTCTGGCATCCTTTAATTCTTTCAAAATCGAGCCTTTACCTCGAATGGTAATGTATTTGGGATTAAAATCATTTTCGACCTCTACGCCGATCTGACTCTTTGGCAAATCCCTGATATGACCCATGGAAGCCTTGACGATATATTTACTGCCCAAGTATTTGCCGATCGTCTTCGCCTTGGAAGGCGATTCCACGATGACGAGTGAATCCGCCATAGGCTCTTCCTCCTCTCAATTACGTACAATAGGATAGACTTCCTGAAATGTGGTGAGTTATAGCGCGGAGACGCTCCGCAATGGATTTGATCCTACAATCGCTGTTGCAACGGAATTCCTTATAAGTAAAGTGTGACAAGGTTGGAATTCCGTTGCAAAGGCGAGCGCTATCGCTTCTCCGGATTCAAATCCCTTGCTCCGCTGCTACGAGCTATAAAGCCAACACATTTCAGGAAGTAGGGAGGGAGCAGGAATCCGCTGTGCGGATAAATATCTAAACTCCCATCCCCGGATGTTTAATATTGAATTTGTACAATTACTACATTAAGGATTTGCAAAATTAACTATTAAATAAGTTTGTATTTTGTACCCGTAAGCTGGGCGATCCTTTTTTTTATGATTAACGATAACAGAACTGAGTGTAAAAGTCCAAAATCCCATGCAGTTGCTTCAAGCAGTTCATCCAGTGTCATGGTTCCTTGTTCCAGCAAAAGCACAACACGCTTTTCCTCGGGTGTTTCACTCGCTGGTGCTTTGGAGACCCCATTCACATCCAGACCCTGCTCTCTATTGTATGAAGAAACATCCCTTATACGCAAATCGGCTACGTACTCCTCTACAATATCTGAAGCTTCGGTGACCGTTTTAGCGCCTTGCTTAATCAGGCTTAACGTACCTCTACTCTTCGGTGATGTAATCGGCCCCGGAACGGCGAACACATCTCGATCCGCCTCCAACGCAGCATCGGCTGTAATTAGGGAACCGCTTCTTACATCTGCTTCCACGACAACGGTTCCCTGTGTCAGACCGGCAATGATCCGGTTACGCTGTGGAAACATTCCCGGATGCGATCTGGTTCCTGGTGGATATTCAGATACAATCAGGCCTTTGCTCGCCATCTCTGCAAATAAAGATGCATTTTGGGACGGGTAAATTTGATCAATCGCCGTTCCAAGCACCCCAATCGTATTGCCTCCCCGGCGCAGAGCAGCTTCATGGCAAATACTGTCGATTCCTCTCGCCAATCCACTGACTACAGTAATACCCGCATCACACAATCCCTCTGTCAGCATTTCGGCCACTCTGCGTCCATAAGCCGTAGGAATGCGGGTCCCCACCATAGCTACAGAGCATGTATGCAGAAGTGAAATGTCCCCTTTCGTATACAATACCCAAGGCGCGTCTACCGTTTCCTTCATTAATAGGGGATAATCTTCATCCACATAAGTTATCACTCCGATATCGCCGGATTGAACCCGCCGATATCTTTCATGTACCCAATCTTCGTCGTAACGTTGCATCGCTACACGGGCCTGAGCAGGACTTAATCCTACCTCAATCCATTTCTGCTCGCTAAAATGCAGCAGTTCATGCAATTGGTAGTCACTCGACCAAATACGCTGAATTGTTTTTCTACCGATACCCTCTAATTCATGCAAACCCAGCAAAAGCCATCTTTCTTCCAAACTGCGATTCCCCCATTCACGGGAAGAGTGAACCCTCCCTTATTTTGTGGTACAACGTATCATTTTGCAAGCGTTTCCCTGAAAAGCTTGTCCCAACGCAAAAAAAAGCAACCTTTTCATCCCCTGTTTCAGAAGACAAAAAGGTTGCTTACCTTTCTTTCATTATACACTAGCAGGCGGCAAATTTCGATGCCATTTTACAGCTTGTATATTAATGAAGAAACACGATTTAATGTGTTGTACATAAATTCAAAATACCACGTGCTTCCAGCACACTGACCAGCGTCGAGCCCATCTCCGAAGGAGTCGGTGCCACCTTGATACCACAGGCTTCAAGCGTAGCGATTTTTTCCTTGGCTGTTCCTTTTCCGCCGGAAATGATGGCGCCTGCATGCCCCATCCGTTTGCCTGGAGGCGCAGTCACACCGCCGATAAAACCGACTACCGGTTTCGTCATATTGTCTCGAATCCACTCGGCAGCTTCCTCCTCGGCCGTACCGCCGATTTCTCCGATCAGAATGACAGCATGCGTGTTAGGATCTTCATTGAAGCGCTGCAAAATATCAATAAATTCCGAGCCCTTAACCGGATCACCGCCGATACCAACCGCAGAGGATTGTCCGATGCCCCGGGTAGTCAGCTGATGCACCGCTTCATAGGTCAGCGTTCCGCTACGTGACACAACACCTACATGACCCGGTAGATGAATGTAACCCGGCATGATGCCAATTTTGCACTCTCCCGGTGTAATTACGCCTGGACAGTTAGGACCGATCAGAACGGTCTTTTTACCTTCCATAAAGCGGTTGACCTTAATCATATCAAGCACCGGAATACCCTCGGTTATACAAATGACGAGGTCTAACTCTGCATCTACAGCCTCCAAAATGGAATCCGCAGCAAAAGCAGGCGGCACATAAATAACACTCGCTGTCGCACCTGTAGCAGCCTTCGCTTCGCTCACCGTATTAAACACGGGCAACTTGACCTGTTGTCCGTTCTCCAGCGTAATTTCCACCTCGGTGCCGCCCTTGCCTGGAGAGGTGCCTCCTACCATCTGTGTGCCATAATCAAGCGCACCCTTGGCGTGGAATAACGCCGTTTTTCCCGTAATCCCCTGTGTAATCACCTTTGTATGCTTATCGACCAAAATACTCACGATCTTCACATCCCCTATCGTTTATTCGGCATATCGGAATGCAAACAGGCTATTGAACAAGTTCGACGATTTTCTGGGCACCGTCCGCCATGGAGTCAGCCGCCACGATATTCAAACCGGACTCCGCCAAAATCTGTTTACCCAACTCGACATTCGTACCTTCGAGACGGACAACAAGCGGACGGGTCAGCCCCAATTGCTTGGCAGCCTCCACCACACCGTTCGCAATGATGTCGCACTGCATAATTCCGCCGAAAATGTTCACAAAAATGCCTTCTACCTTCGGATCGGACAAAATGATTTTGAATGCTTCGGTTACCTTTTCCGTCGTCGCACCGCCCCCTACGTCCAGGAAGTTGGCCGGATCGCCGCCGTAATATTTGATAATGTCCATCGTCGCCATGGCAAGACCTGCGCCGTTGACCATACACCCAATATTTCCGTCCAATGCGATGTAGCTCAGATCGTATTTGGAAGCTTCTATTTCTTTCTCGTCTTCTTCGTCCAAATCACGCAGCTCCAAAATATCCTTGTGGCGGAATAACGCATTAGAGTCGAAATTCAGTTTGGCGTCCAACGCCAGCACATTCCCGTCACCTGTAACGACCAGCGGATTGATCTCTGCAATCGAACAATCCTTGTCCACAAAAGCTTCATAGAGCGCCTGCATGAACTTAACCGCCTTGTTCACCAGCTCATTGGGGATGTTAATGTCATAAGCCAGCTTACGAGCCTGATAAACCTGAAGCCCAATCGCTGGATCAACAACCGCTTTAAAAATTTTCTCCGGAGTAGCCGCAGCTACCTCTTCGATTTCCGTACCGCCTTCTTCCGAGGCCATGATCACGACACGTCCGGTCGCACGATCCACGACAACACCGACATAATACTCTTTACGAATATCGCAGCCTTCCTCTACCAAAAGGCGTTTAACCTCTTTACCTTCAGGCCCGGTCTGATGTGTCACCAGCACCTTACCCAAAATTTCAGAAGCATAGGTGCGCACTTCATCCAAGTTTTTGGCAACCTTCACACCGCCCGCTTTACCACGTCCACCGGCATGAATTTGCGCCTTTACCACCGTAACAGCGCTTCCAAGCGATTCTGCCGCAGCAACGGCTTCCTCCACCGTATAGGCAACCTTACCATTCGGTACAGCCACTCCGTACTGCTTCAATACTTCTTTACCCTGATATTCATGGATATTCATTCTGGAATCCTCCTATCAACATGACTGCAACAAGGGCGGTTCACAAGGAAATCTATACTAAACCTACATCATTGTAACATGTTTTTAAAACGCTTTCCTTATAATTTAACGTTATGAATTACAGTATTTTGATATCAATATCATTCCCAAAATCGAATGCTTGGATATTAATGGATATTCATTTTAATAGAATACAAACAAAAAAGTACCTCTTCAAGTTCGGGATTTATTAAATCCGTATGAGAGGTACTTCAGTTCATCCGAGCATTCCTTCACCCAGTTACAGGCGGCTACATAACAATAAGATTCTTAAAAGTAACCGGAAATGCCTATTATGATTTTTCAACCTGCACATTCGCTTCATGAACTCGGTACAGCAGATCGTTGAACTGAAGCAGGAGCGAGCCGAATTGATCGTGGGTCATGCTTGTTTTTTCCTGAATACATCCTGGTACAGATTGCGCTTTTTCCCGCAATGTACTTCCTTCAGGAGTCAAAGAAATCAGCACCTTACGCTCATCCTGAGTCGAACGCTTCCGGTCAATGAGTCCGGCATTCTGCAATCTTTTCAATAACGGGGTTAGTGTGCCTGAGTCCAGATACAACGCCTCGCCTAATTCCTTCACTGTACATTCCTCGCGCTCCCACAACACAATGAGCACCAAATACTGTGAGTATGTCACACCAAGCTTTTCCAGATAAGGCTGGTATAGCTTCGTAATCTCTCTGGAGCACGCATATATGGCAAAGCATAATTGATTATCAAGTTTTAATGTTGCGCCTTCATTATGATTGTTGTCCATGCTGTCAGATCACCTACTTTCGCCATTATTTTATCACATTATATAACAAAAAGCATGCTAATTGCACAAAATACTTTACAAACAATAATTATTTTGATAAATTAAATTGTGTAAAATACAAATTGAACGAGAGGCAGTGATTGAATTATGATGACCATTCAACAAAAAATGTATGAAACCACAGTGAAAGCAGTTGGAGGACGTGATGGTTATGTCGAGTCTTCTTCCCCTGAACTTCGTTTAAATATTGATACACCCAAAGAAATGGGGGGTGCAGGCGGCACGGGTACGAATCCGGAGCAATTGTTTGCAGCAGGCTATTCAGCGTGTTTTGACAGTGCTTTGAATATGGTTGCCCGCATGCAGCGTATTAAACATGAAGGTACCGAAGTAACAGCAACGGTCAATTTCGGTAAAGTTGAAGACGGCGGCTTCGGAATCGGAGTGAACCTTGATGTTCTAGTGAAAGGTGTTGACCATGAAACAGCGGTAAAACTGGTAGAAGGCGCACACGAACAGTGTCCTTACTCCCGCGCTACCCGCGGTAATATCGAAGTGAAGCTAAACGTGCTCTAATCCGAATTATATAAAAAAAGCCTCCGAGCAGTTTCTGGTTCGGAGGCTTTGTATACTTTCAGCTACACCTTCACAACAAAGGATTGACAGCTGGTTTTTCTTCCATCAAGTAACATGGCAGATGATGCATAATCGTATATACGAAACTGATATACTTAGTGTATAATCACGTTGTCATAATCTTTTTTTCTTCTCCAGAACTTTGCGTCTGGAGCTTTTTTTTGTCTTACGTAAAAAATATGGACATAGCGTTATTTCTATACCGTTTTATTCTTCTGAAAAACTGGCATGTGCTCTGTCCATATTCCGATATTGAATGGCTTCAGCTACATGTGACATTGTGATCTTCTCTGATTGATTCAAGTCTGCAATGGTGCGTGACAGTTTGAGAATTCGATCATACGCACGCATGCTTAAACCGAGTGCATCCATCGTCTGATCAAGCAGCTCTGCCGCGTTATGTTCTAATACCGCATATTTACGGAGCATTTGACCGGATAGTTCGCTATTCCATGAAAAAGGAAGCTTGCTGTATCTATGGATTTGTATCGCTTGAGCAGCTAGTACCTGTCTTCGCATTTCAGCGGAAGACAGTGACTCCTTTTCCTCCCGCCAATCCTTCGGTTGTGATACCTCAAGCTGAAGATCGATCCGGTCCAGCAACGGACCAGAAATACGTGAACGATAGCGGGCTACCGCAGCAGGTGAGCAGGTACAACGCTGATGTTGCGTATCACTTCCGAAAAAGCCGCAGTGACACGGGTTCATAGAAGCTGCAAGTAAAAAATGCGCAGGATACTTAAAAACTGCACGTGAACGGCTGATTGTCACATTGCGGTCTTCCAATGGCTGGCGCAGCACCTCTAGCACATGACGACTAAATTCAGGCAACTCATCCAAAAATAAAATACCCCGATGCGCAAGGCTAATTTCTCCTGGCTTGGGTATTCCTCCTCCTCCCACAAGCCCAGCGGCGGAAATCGTATGATGAGGTGAACGGAAGGGGCGAATGTTCATCAAATGAGGCGACGACTCCTTCCATTTTCCAGCAGCACTGTATATTTTGGTAACCTCCAGTGCCTCTTTTTCGGTCAAGGGCGGCAGAATGGATGGCAGCCTGCGGATAAGCATCGTTTTTCCGGCACCTGGAGGCCCGATAAGGACAATATTGTGCATCCCGGCAGCAGCGATAACCAACGCTCGTTTAGCGTGTAGCTGACCTAATACATCGCTGTAATCCTCCATAGCGTCAATTATCTCTTTGACCTCACCCATAGGTATTTGATCTGCCTGAGGCAAATGGTCATAAGCATGGATAATGATCTGCTGTCTAGCAGTAATACGTTTGCCTTGATCATGATTTTCAGCTTGATTCGAGACTGGAATAGGAGCTGGATCATTAGATTTCTTAATGACTTGATTAGTGACTTGATTAGTGACTTGATTAGTGACTTGGTTAGTGAGCTCGTCATTAATTAGATCAGATAGGTAATTAGAATTCGGATCTTTTGATTGGCCTTCAATAGCGTATTGTCCGTGATTTTTTGCTGGAATGAGATCCATCAGATGACGAACAGCGTAAATACGTATACCCGTGATCAGGCGTGCTTCACCTGCATTTTCCTCGGGAAGCAGTACCGAATGAAATCCTTCTCGCTTGGCCAAATCAACCATAGACAATACCCCGTTCACGGGGCGAATACTGCCGTCCAACGCTAGTTCACCGATAAATAGCGTCCGTTCCCCCGCAGGTAAAACGACTTGTCCGCTGGTTGTCAGCAGTCCCAAAGCGATAGCAAAGTCAAAGGATGAGCCTTCCTTACGTAAATCAGCAGGAGCCAAATTTATGGTTACACGCTGGGACGGATATTTGAAACCACAGTTTTTGATCGCTGCTCTTACGCGCTCCACGGCTTCTCGAATGGCCGAATCCGGCAATCCGATAATCGCAGTTTGAGGCAACCCATTCGACAAATCCGTCTCCACCTCAATCAGAACACCGTCTATTCCATAAAGACAAGCTCCATGTAATTTTCCATACATAACAAAAAACACCTCTCCTCATACTGAAATGTCTCCCCCTAGGAGCATTGCATATATGAAAAAAGGTGCTTCCAAATTTTCATCTGTTGCAAATATAATGTTACATCTTTAATTTCCAAACTGTCTAATCAAGGTTATTCGACAAAAGATTATTTGTCAAACAGGGTTAGCTTATCCGCTGCTGGAATACGTGGTCTTGGCTCTGGAATAACTTCAGGATAACCTGCATACACCATGCCGATGATCTTCTCACCAGGCTGAATTCCCAAATGTTTGCGGAATTTCGGTGAATAAAGAAAAGGCTTTGTGACCCAAAACGTTCCGATTCCTTTACTCCATGCGGCAAGCATAAAGTTTTGTACAAGGGCACTAACCGCTGCAAAATCCTCATCCCAAACTGCCTGACGAGGGTCTTCCTCCAACACAACTAAAAGCTGAATCGGATTGTGTAAAATGCCGCTTTCGAATTTGTTATCCTTGCCAATATCAGCTTCAATAGCTTTAGCGAGCTTTTTCCGTCCGTCGCCAGCAAACAAGAGAAAACGCCATGGCTCACGCATTTTATGATTGGGAGCCCATACAGCAACGTCCAGCAGTTCTTTAATGGTATCTACTGGAATGGGGTCGGATTTGAACCGTTTAATGGTCCGTCGTTCCTGAATTACATCTATGACATGTTCACTAAAGGTATGCTCTGTCACGTATATCCTCCTTCGTAGGAATAGCTCGTGGATGTTCACTATAACTATAAAACGAAATGATAACCATTCTCAATAAAATATACCTTTAGCATTCCTTCCTGTCAACCTGTGCATATGAAATTCGAAATGAACCTTCAAAAAATTTATCGCTCTTTTAGAATGCCTCGATTATATGGTCCGTGACGACCGCGGTTTCGTCAATCAATCGTACAGAGATCATATCAAAACGGATTGGAACATCCTCAATTCCGTTCATATGCAAATAAACAGCGGCTGTCTGGCGAACTTGGGTTATTTTACGTGCAGTGATTGATTCCGCGGGCGTTCCATAACTGGAGCTACTTCGGCTGCGTACTTCAATAAACACGAGAATATCATGCTGCGCGGCAATCAGATCCATTTCTCCGCTACGACATCGCCAGTTACGCTCTATGATACGATACCCCAGATTTTCCAAAAACGAAGCCGCTGCATGTTCACCCAAAGCTCCTTTGGCTTTTCGTTGATCCTTGCCTCCGGTCCTCATGTCGTTCCTCATCAGGTGTCATCCCTTGGAGCAAGCTTATCCATTTGATATATATAGGTGAGCACCTCTGCCACCAATTGATATAGCTCAGCAGGAATTTGTTCATCCAAGTCAAGCTTGGACAATACCTCAACCAGTGCGGCATCCTCTTGAACGGGAACGCCGTGCTCTTTGGCTTTTTCTAAAATGCTATCCGCAATACGACCACTGCCTTTGGCAACGACGATAGGGGCTTCGCTCTCACCGGGCGTATATTTAAGGGCGACAGCCTTCTTCCTAGAAGGAGAAGGAGCCTCTAACGGCTCTTTCATATTTTAAGATCGACTCCTTTATACGGCTGAGGCACATAGCTTTGTACCTCCGAAGAGACCAGACCTTTGCTCTCCTGTCCAGTCCTTACCGGCATCGGTTCGGTGCGCAGGGATAAAAGCTGATAGCCTAGCGATTCCAGCGCCGTATGAATGGATTCACGCCCGCTGGTCAACAGCGAAGCAGCCCAATCTTGATCGTTATGGAGCTTGAGGCTCACTATCCGGTCCACGACTTGCACATCCACCAATGTTGGCCCGAGCGCCTTCATGTCCAAATCAAACCAAAGTCGGCAGTTGGATGCATCCAGCTCCCCGCGTTTACCGCGTCGAGACTGAATCTGGATCGTAGCTGTTTCACGACCATCCGGTCCGACAAACGGAATAAACATGTGTACCTGTGCAAAAGGGGCCGTACGGTCCGTATTCAGCAGCAACTGCTGACCCGTCAGGTGCTGCACGACCTGCTGCGCCGCCTCTTTCAGGGCAGGCGGCAGGTCATCGCTGCCCATCAACTGGAGCAGCGCCCCCTTTACGGTGTCGGCGTCCGCTGACACCGTACCGCCCGCCGCAACCGCTAATCCCGGCAGCGGCTGCGTCCCTTCCGGCGGCTCCATACGGGCCGCCGCCGTTCCCTGCGCGGTCTGTGCAGCCGCGCGGTGTACCTGCTGTTCGTGCTCTGCACCGAGCAGCTTGAGCACGCGGCCCACCCACGGGTCCTCCGTGGGGGTGAGCTGCGTGCTGGACGCCACGGACGCCGCTGGCTGCGCAGCAGCGGTGTCCGTAGCCCGCAGAGCGCCAGCCGTAGGCTGCGGCGCTTCTACTGCGGGCTGTTCCGGCGCAGCCGTGCCCAGCGCGGGGGGCACCGCCGCGCGCAGCTCTTGCAGCAGCGTGCGCAGCCGCTGGAGAGGCGCCTCCGGCGTGGCCGCGTTGCCCGCAGCGGCCTGCGGCGCAGAGCCGCCAGCTAGCTGCGCGGCGGCACGGTCGGCCGTAGCGGCGTTTGCAGCGGGCTTCGCCCCGGCAAGCTCCGCCGTTGCCGCAGTCGGAGTGCCTTCGGCACCCTTGGGCTGTTGTGTACCCGCCGTAGCAGCTTGAGGCTGCTCCGCTCCGGCTCGTGAAGCCCTTAGTGCATCAGCGCCCGATTCAGGCACATTTGCACCAGAATCCACCACCTCCGTGGCTATGGCTCCACGCCCATTAGCTACCGTTGCTTCCCCAGAGACCGTACCTTTAGCTACAGGTGCAGCAGTTCCAGTCGGAGCATCCCAGTCAGTCGCCGAAGCGCCCGCTTCACCCACCATAGCAGCAAGATTTGCCGCCTGAGTCCCTTTCAGTGTCTCCTTGCCTCCTGCTGCCCGTGCCGCTTCTGCCTGCTTTGTAGCAACAGCAGCGGCATCCTTGGACAATACAGGAACTTGGCCTTCTGGTGCATCTGCAACAACAGCCGAAGAAGCACCTGATGGAGCAGGAGACACTCGATCACCCGCCTTTAAGGCTGTAGCTTCTCCCAACGTACGGTCAGCAGAAGCTCCTTGTCCTTGCTGCTTGAATACTGCTTCAAGCTCCTGCTCCAGCGAAGACAAAAGATCATTTAAAGGAGGGCCAAACATCGCCTGTCGCAAACCGTTTATACTTTCCGCCGTCAATGGCAAGCCACGTTGAAAGGCAACCGCTGCTGCCTGTACAAACATCTCCATTTGTACTTTTCCCGGCTGCTTCGCCAAAGCGTCCCGTAAAGAAGCCGCATTTTCCGATGTCAACGGTACACCATTCTTTTGCATCGCCTGTATCAGTTCTCTGTTCTGCGCTGTATCCGGTAGCCCCACCGAATCCAGTACATCTGCCAACGCTACAGTCTGCTGTCCTGTGTTGGCAGCATCGTTCAAAGGCTTAAGCACAGTCATTCCGCTGGGCGAAGCTGGCTGAACCTGAAGTAATGTAGACTGTCCAGGTTGAAGAGGAGTTTCCAGTTTGGCCCTGACCTGGGAACCTTGAATTTGCAGTACAGCTTCACCGCCGTCCTCAGACACCTTTAATACGACGCCCCGAACGACCTGACCTGGCTGCATATCGAGCTTTTTAGTCTCTCCCGCCTTCGCATCACCAAGTAATCCTCGAAATACAGAACCGATATTCATAGGGTCCCTCCTCTCTTTATGCCCCATATTCAAGGGCTCTATTTTATTGGGTATACATTATATCGGCACAGTCCCGACTCATAATAAGTATTTACAGGTCAAACAACGTCGGTTGCTCGATCAACAAATTCCCAAGAAAGCTGCGTCTATGCATCGCTGTAGGTCCCAGCGCCAAAATTTGTTCCCTGTGTAGCTTGGTAGCGTAACCTTTATGTATGCCAATCCCATATTCCGGGTACTTTGCATCCCATTCACCTTTGCACAGTCGATCACGGGTTACCTTGGCTATGATAGAAGCCGCAGCAATAGACTGGCTGTTCGCATCTCCTTTAATAATAGAGAGCTGGGGAATAGACAAGTCTACCTTTTCTGCATCTACAAGCAAATAATCAGGAGATACCCGTAATGCCTCAACTGCCTGCTTCATCGCCAAACGAGCAGCCTGCTTAATATTGATGGCATCAATCGTTCGTGCGTCCACATACCCAACTCCTACGGCAATGGCCTTCTCCATAATCAGCTCATAGTAGGTTTCCCTCTTCTTGTCCGTCAGCTTTTTGGAATCATCCACGCCCTCCAGCAGCTCACCATTCGGCAAAATGACCGCCGCTGCCACAACATCCCCGAACAAACACCCTCGGCCTACCTCATCAATACCAGCGATGCGCTCATAGGATTGCTCCCAGCACTCTTTTTCATAGCGCAGCATGTCCGTTACCGCTACCACTTTTTCTTCCATACTCCATACCCGCCTATCTATATGTAGTTTGGCGCTTAATTCACGCCATAGTTCTGCACAATTTTATTCAGCTTAACACAGACCTGTCCATCCCAAAACCCTTTTCGTTAACCTGCCTTCACATACCAAAAAACCTTCCTCTCTCCGGAGAGATGGGGAAGGTTCTTCCTTGCCACATTATGCTATGTTGTGTATCCGGTACATCTGGCAGAATCAGTAAGGAGCTTCCAAACTGAAACGTCCCAGCTTACCTGCACGCAGCTCTCGTAAAATGATTTTTGACGACTTTTCGAGATCTACACGTCCACCGCTGACAATACAGCCGCGTTTACGTCCAATCGCTTCCATGACACTGACAATTTCATCAGCATTTTCCGTATCCTCGGGACGCTCAGTCAGCTCAAAGCGCGCTGCCAGCTCATCCCAGTAATATTGAACCAAATATTTTGTCGCGAAAAAAGCGATATCCTCAACATTCAAAATCTCTTCCTTGATCGCGCCTGTAACCGCCAGACGATAACCAACATTCTGATCCTCAAATTTGGGCCACAAAATACCCGGTGTATCCAGCAGCTCAATTTCACCAATCTTGATCCATTGTTGTGCCTTCGTCACCCCAGGACGATCGCCCGTAGCTGCAATGCTACGTCCTGCCATACGGTTGATCAGGGTCGATTTACCGACATTCGGTATACCAACAATCAAAGCACGCATAGGACGAGGATTCATACCTTTAGAAATCTGCCGATCTATCTTTTCCTTAAGCAGCAACTTGGCCTGAACCGGAATTTCTTTCATCCCTGTGCCTGTTGTAGCATCCACCTGAAAAGCGATATGCCCTTGCTCCTTAAAGTAGGCAATCCACTGCTGTGATACTACCGGATCCGCCAAATCTGCCTTATTTAAAATAATCATTCGCGGCTTGCCCTGCAAAATATCATCAATCATTGGATTTCGGCTGGAAAGCGGCAATCGAGCATCAATCAACTCAATTACCAAATCAATCAGCTTTAATTTTGCTTCAATTTGGCGGCGCGCTTTGGTCATATGACCAGGAAACCATTGTATCGTCACCGTCATCACCTCATTGATCGTAACTCCTAACGTTTCCCACAGGGTTATGCGTCAGGATTACGGCAGCTATGCTGCATATTAGTTGTTCTAGTGGTTAATCCACTTCATATCCTTCACCGGCCAGAAAATAACATCAGCACGGCCGACAATTTCTTTCAAATCAATATATCCAATCATCCGACTGTCTGTACTGTTGGAACGGTTATCCCCCATAACAAAAATATGTCCTGCTGGAACTTTACCATCCTTAAAATTTTCATTCGGGAAATTTGTAAACTTGTTGTAAAGCTCACCATTCTGATGCGCTTCCTCCAACGGAGTTTTCAAGTAAGGCTCCTGAATAGGTTTACCATTCACCGTAATCGTGTCACCTTCTACCTTAACCGTATCGCCCTCAACGGCAATGACGCGCTTAATGAAGTCTCTTCCTTCATCCGGTACATGAAACACGATTACTTCTCCCGGTTTTGGGGAACGGAAATCATACAAAATTTCATTTACAATGACACGTTCTCCGGTATGAAAGTTAGGCTGCATCGACGGGCCATCCACAATAAACGGCTTAAAAAGAAACCAACGGATTAAAAAGACCAACACTAATGCGATAACGATGGCCTTAATCCACTCAAAAATCTCATTTTTCGGTTTACGCTTGGGCGTACCATCCTGATCGGTCGGCTGCTGTATAGCTCCTTGTCCTACTTCTTGCTCCATAGCTCACTGTCCTCTCTTTACGGTCAATAATCCACAGTTCCCTATGTACGTAGAAAAAACGAAAGGAGCTTGTAATCAAGCCCCTTTCGTTATTCGTTGTATTAACGACGAATTTCTTTAATTCTCGCTGCTTTACCGCGCAGTTCACGAAGATAATAAAGCTTCGCACGACGCACTTTACCACGGCGAGCCACGTCGATTTTATCGATTTTCGGGGAATGAAGCGGGAAAGTTCTTTCCACACCTACACCGTAAGAAATTTTACGAACTGTAAAAGTCTCACTGATTCCGCCACCACGGCGTTTAATTACAACACCTTCAAACAACTGGATACGCTCACGAGTTCCCTCAATAACTTTCACGTGCACTTTCAAAGTGTCACCGGGACGAAAGTTAGGCAAATCTTTACGCAGTTGTTCTTCAGTGATCGCTTGGACGATATTCATCTATGACTCCCTCCTTCCGTACAGGTGTTCATGCATCTTCTGGAAACACATCCGTTTCCTTCATCATCCACAGAGGACCACCGTATTACACACAACAGATGTATTGTATCATGGAGGATACCGCATTGCAACAAGAAAAGGGATTTGACCAAACATTATATTTAATTAATTACATTATAAAACAGGTTAGCACCTGCTTTCAATTCCCCTTATTGCTACAGCGCTTTAATACACTCTTCCCATGATCAATCCATCTTGCGCTGTTCCTCTATCCATAGCCGTTCCTTGCTTGTCAATTCAGCCTGCTCCAGCAGATCCGGTCGACGTTCCATCGTACGACGCAGTGCCTCCTGCCGTCTCCATGCATCAATATTAACGTGATGTCCTGACAACAGCACCTCAGGCACCTTCCAGCCCCGAAACTCAGCAGGTCTGGTATAATGCGGGTACTCCAGCAGACCTGTACTAAAAGAGTCCGTTACCGCACTCGTTTCATTGCCCAGCACTCCAGGCAGCAACCGTGCCACACTATCTATAGCGACCATGGCGGGCAGTTCCCCACCAGTCAACACATAATCTCCGATAGAAAGCTCATCCGTCACCAAATGCTCGCGAATACGCTCATCATAGCCCTCATAATGCCCGCATATAAAAATAAGATGGTCCTCTTTAGCAAGCTCCTCCGCTTTCTTTTGCGTAAAAGTCTCACCTTGGGGACACATCAAAATAATACGTGGTGCTTTCAAACCTGCACTCGACCCGGCCTCTTCACCTCGAACAACTTCGTCTGTGTTCCCCAATAGGGTTGGACGCTCTGACTCATCCAATAACGCCTCCACCGCCGCGAAAATCGGGTCAGGCTTTAATACCATCCCGCCCCCGCCGCCATAGGGTGTATCATCCACCTGACCATGCTTGTTCCCAGCATATTGGCGAAAATTAACCGCTTGCAGTGATATGATTCCCTTCTCCCTTGCTTTTCCCAGAATGCTTGCATTAAATACACCGTCAAACATTTCGGGAAACAGGGTCAGCACATCCACCCGCATTATAGTAGTCCTTCCATCAACCGTACCGTAACCCGTTTTTCAGGCACGTTTACATCCAAAATGACACCTTCTATATACGGCAACAGCAGTTCCTTGCCATCCGGCATTGTGACTACCCATACATCGTTAGCTCCTGGTGTCAAAATCTCCTTCACCACGCCAAGCTTTTCTCCATCTTCTGTCACTACATCCAAGCCAACAACTTCATGAAAATAAAACTCATTTTCCTCTAGTTCGCCTAGCCGTTCAGCGGACACCTTCAATAAGCTGCCTTTATACTTTTCAACATCATTGATGTTATGATATTCCTTGAATTTGGCTACAACCATATTTTTTTGAAAACGTGCTATTTCAATAGTTACAGGGATCGGCGCTTTACCATCCGCAGGAATGATCAACAACTCACTGCCTTTGGCAAAACGATCCTCCGGGAAATCAGTCGTCGTTAATATTTTAAGCTCGCCGCGGATTCCATGTGTATTCACAATTTTCCCGACATTAAACAATTGCTGCATCGTGTTCCTCCTGCATGTAATCGGTCCCGCTCCATATCATCTTCATCATGTACGAAAAAGGGTTAGGACATACATCCTAACCCACTTTCGTATATCTTTAAGATATGATGTCTACGGTAACCCGTTTATCCATCTTAACGGCTGCTGATGCAACCACAGTGCGAAGCGCCTTGGCGATACGACCCTGCTTGCCAATGATTTTACCTACATCCTCAGGATGCACGCTAAGCTCATATACGACAAGCCGATCCTTCTCCAAGGTCTTCACGGTTACATCTTCCGGATGATCGACTAAAGCCTTAGCAATGATTATCACTAATTCTTCCATGGTTGACCCTCCGTATCAGCACCTTATTTCTGTTGTTTAAGCTCATGAAACTTTTTCATTACGCCCGCTTTGCTAAGCAAGTTGCGGACTGTATCGGATGCTTGTGCACCATCTTGCAACCATTTCAACGCTTTATCTTCATCAATTTTTACAACTGCTGGTACTGTAATAGGGTTGTAATAACCGATTTCTTCGATAAAACGACCGTCACGCGGGGAACGGGAATCCGATACCACGACGCGATAGAAAGGAGCTTTATGTGCACCCATACGTTTCAGACGAATACGAACTGCCACGAAAATTCACCTCCTTCAAAAAGTAGACTGTATATTGTTATCCTATAATTCCAACGGCCTAATGGCCTTAACGGAAAGGAAACTTCATACCTTTACCCATACCCTTCAACTGCTTCAGGGCTTTGTTTTTGCCACCCTTAGGTCCCATCATGTCTGAGAACTGCTTCATCATGCGCCGCATTTCGTCAAATTGCTTGATCAGGCGGTTTACCTCAGCCAGTGATGTTCCACTGCCTACAGCAATCCGTTTACGGCGGCTATGATTAATCATGTCCGGGTTTTGCTTTTCTTGTGTGGTCATGGAATGAACGATAGCCTCAATCCGGCCCATCTGCTTGTCATCCACTTTAACATCTTTCATTTGCTTCATATTGCCCATGCCGGGAATCATATCGAGAATCTGGTCGATCGGGCCAAGCTTTTTAACTTGATCCATCTGCTCCAGAAAATCTTCGAAGGTAAATTCAGCATTGCGCATTTTCCGTTCCATTTCCTTCGCCTTATCCGCGTCGATATTGGATTGCGCTTTTTCAATCAGGGACAACATGTCACCCATACCCAAAATCCGTGAAGCCATCCGTTCCGGATGGAACGGCTCCATTGCATCCAGCTTTTCACCCAATGTAGCAAACTTGATCGGGCATCCAGTCACAGCCTTAACCGACAAGGCCGCACCACCGCGGGTATCGCCGTCCAGCTTCGTCAGTACAACCCCTGTTAACTCCAAGCTCGTGTTAAAGTGCTCCGCAACGTTTACCGCATCCTGACCTGTCATGCTGTCAACAACCAGCAGAACTTCGTCAGGATTCACATTCGCATGAATCTGGCGCAACTCTTCCATAAGCTCTTCATCCACGTGAAGACGACCGGCAGTATCTATAATAACGTAGTCATTACCGTTATCCTTGGCATGCTGTAAGCCCTGTTTTGCAATTTCCACCGGGCTTGTCTGATCGCCGAGCGTAAATACAGGAGCGTTGATCTGCTCGCCAAGTACCTGTAACTGCTTGATCGCAGCCGGTCTATATATATCACCAGCTACGAGCAAGGGGCGATGATTTTGCTTTTGCAGCAACTTCGCCAGCTTACCGGACGTCGTCGTCTTACCTGCGCCCTGGAGACCCACCATCATAATGACCGTAGGCGGTTTGTTTGCTTTGGCAAGCTTGGCCTGACTGCCGCCCATCAACTCGGTCAGTTCCTTGTTCACGATGTCGATGATTACCATACCTGGCGTGAAGCTGTCCATCACTTCCTTGCCGACGGATTTCTCCTTCACCTTGGCAATAAAGTCCTTTACAACCTTGAAGTTAACGTCCGCCTCCAGCAAAGCTAATCGTACTTCGCGCATCGCCTGAGCTACATCATCCTCAGACACTTTTCCTTTGCCGCGCAGTTTACTAAATACATTTTGCAAGCGGGTCGATAATCCTTCAAATGCCATATTTTCGCACCTCCTTGTCTACCAGGGTTGTTTGTTTACTAATCTATATGACCTACAATTCCTGCAGGCGATTTACAATTTGATGAACATGTTGCAGAGTGCCTTCATCGGGTTTACCGATTTTACCGAACGCCTCATACAACGCTATATTCAATTCTTCCAGATCTCGGCTTCTGCGCTCATGTTTACTGAGCAACCCGAGCTTTTCCTCATACATTTCCAGTACCTGCTCGGCACGTTTGATATGCTCATACACAGCCTGACGGCTAATTTGAAATTCCGAAGCAATCTCTCCCAGAGAAAAATCATCATGGAAGTAATATTTCAAAAACATCTGTTGCTTCTCCGTAAGCAGAGGTTCATAGAAGTCAAACAGTCGGTTAATCCGGTTTGTCTTTTCCAGCCGATTCTCCTGACTCATCGCGTATACCTCCATCGTCAAGGAAAAACACTTTACAGTTCTTTTCAACGATCCTTATCATACATAAAAGAAAAGAAGATGTCAAGCGTTATCCCTTGTCAACCAAAAAAAAGCCGATTCACTGCCCTTAAACGGAAGTGCGAATCGGCTTTTTGCCTACTAGGGTTTAAACTCTTACCGGGGTAAGATACAGCAGAACAGCCAGAAAATGAAGTACGCTGCCTGCCAGAACAAACAGATGCCAGATCGCGTGATGATACGGAAACGCCCGCCACACATAGAAGATTGTGCCTAACGTATACATTAGACCGCCCAGGAACAATAGCGTCATGCCCCCGGCGGGAACAGCCGCCACCAGCGGGTTCCAGGCAATCGTGATGAGCCAGCCCATCACGATGTAGAACACGGTAGACATGAACAGGAAGCGCTTGGTGAAGAATGCCTTGAATAGCACACCAAACAGGGCGATTCCCCAAATAACGCCAAACAGCGTCCAACCTAATGTCCCGCGCAGTGCAACGAGCATAAACGGGGTGTAGCTGCCTGCAATGAACAGGTAAATGCAAGAATGATCGAATATTTCGAACAAATCCTTCAATTTTCCTTCGCGCAGACTATGAAGCAACGTGGAATTGGTGTATAACAGCAGCATCGTAATTCCGTAAATCGTGAAACTGACGACATGCCAAGTGGTCCCTTTCAAGCTTGCAAAAACAATGAGCAGCACAAGTGCCGCCACACTTAAAACGGCTCCAATTCCATGTGTGATCGCATTGGCTATTTCTTCCCTGCGGGAATAAGTATAGGTATTCGCCATTGGTTCTTCACCCGGCTTCCTGTGAAATATTTTTACATCCAAAAAAATTCATATCCGGCGCCGACAGACCCTCTTCTTTCATTATACATCCCTGTGATCTCACGCAGCAACCAGACCATACTTAGCCCCAAGCCTGATTAGGCCTGTTCTTCTTCATCCGGAGCGGTTTCATCTACGCCTTCTTCCTGAATCAACCCAGCGAACAACGCATGAACGAATTGCTCGGAATCAAATGGCTGGAGATCATTCACTTTTTCACCCAAGCCTACCAGCTTCACTGGCAAATTCAGCTCTTGGCGGATCGCCACGACAATACCACCCTTCGCTGTACCATCCAGCTTCGTCAGCACCAGCCCGGTTACGCCACTTTTCTCGCCAAACATTTTGGCTTGATTGAGCGCGTTTTGTCCGGTCGTCGCATCGAGTACCAGCAGTACTTCATGGGGAGCATCGGGAATTTCACGCTGGATCACGCGGAAAATTTTGTTCAGCTCCTCCATCAGATTGCTTTTATTCTGGAGACGTCCTGCGGTATCACACAGTAACACATCCACCTGACGCTGCTTGGCAGCCTGTACCGCATCAAACATAACCGCCGCTGGATCAGAACCGGATTGCTGCTTAATGACCTCTGCACCTGCCCGTTCACCCCATACCTCCAGCTGTTCAATCGCACCAGCACGGAATGTATCCCCGGCGGCCAACAACACCTTTTTACCTTCCTGTTTAAAACGATGCGCCAGTTTACCGATGGTTGTTGTTTTGCCGACACCATTGACACCGACGAATAGAATGACTGTAATCCCGTCAGGGCTCATTTGAAGCTGACTGTTGTCATTGCCCCGCAGCAGCTCAGACAGCTTTTCCGATAATACAGGCTGTAGCTCGGATGCGTCCTCGATTTTGCGTTTTTTCACTTCTACCCGCAGGTCTTCAATAAGGTTCATAACTGTGTTGACGCCAACATCGGCACCAATCAAAATTTCTTCCAGCTCCTCATAAAACTCCTCATCAATCTTCTTGCGGCGAATCATCAGATCCGATACTTTTTCAACAAAACCTTTGCGTGTTTTTTCCAGACCGTCCTTGAACTGTTTGGTAACAGATTCGGTTTTGCTTGCAATGCTTTCCTTCAATTTCCTAAAGAAACTCATAGGTTCCCTCCGTTGATCTGAAAGTATGTTATTTGATGTCAGGCAATCTCGGCTTCCTCATTGTCCAGCTTGACGGATACGAGCTTGGAAACCCCGCCTTCTTCCATCGTAACTCCATATAGCACATCGGCTTCTTCCATCGTGCCCTTGCGATGTGTAACTACAATGAATTGTGTCTGCTCGGAAAATTCCCGCAAATATTGGGCAAAGCGCACCACATTGGATTCGTCCAGTGCGGCCTCCACTTCATCCAGCACACAGAATGGGACAGGCTTGACATGTAAAATGGCAAACAATAGCGCCATCGCCGTTAACGCCCGCTCTCCTCCTGACAGCAGTTGCAAGTTTTGCAGCTTTTTGCCTGGCGGCTGGGCCACAATATCAATTCCCGTCTCCAGCATACGTTCCGGGTCAAGCAGTACCAGATCGGCACGCCCGCCCCCGAACAGCTTGGAGAACACCGTACCAAATTCGCGCCGGATGGCATCGAAAGTGGCTTTGAAGCGTTTGGACATTTCATCATCCATTTCACGAATGACCTGATAGAGCGTTGTCTTGGCCTCGACCAGATCAGACTTCTGCTCATCGAGAAACGTATAACGCTCATGCACCCGCTGGTATTCCTCAATGGCACCCAGGTTTACCTCGCCCAACGCTGAAATACCGCGTTTGAGCCTGTGCACTTCGGCCTGCGTACCTTCTATATCTTCCGGTATCGGATAACGCTGCTTGGCCAGTTCATAGCTGAGTTCATAGTCATCACTTAATTTTTTCAGGACGTTCTCCAGCTCTACATCAAGCCGGTTCACTCCGATTTCTGTCTGGCGTAGCTGCTCCTCGACCGACTTGAGCTGAATGCGTTGCTCTTTCGTCTCATTTTCGGCCACTTCCAGCTTTTTGGACAAGCTACTGCGTGCAGCACGCTTGAATTCCAATTGCTGCGAAGCCTCTTCCTTTTTAAGCCGATACTGATTGAGGTTTTCAATCTGCTTCACGCTTTCCTGTTCATTGGTCAGCAGATCAGCTTCGATGGAAGCAAGTAAGGTCTTGTTCTGTCTGGAATCCTTGCCAAGGGTATCATAATCGCCCCGTAGTCTACGCAACTGCTCTTCCAGTGAAAAACGCTCCTGATCCAGCTTTCCTTCTCTTACCTTGAGATTCGTAAGTTCTCCCTGTAGCTGTTCTTTGGCAGATTCGTTGGCCTTACGGGCAAATTCAGCGGCATGGATAGCCTGGTGGGTTTTCTTCTCTTCTTCCTCCAGTGCAGCTAATTTCAGCAACGCCTCTTCACGGGAAGCTTCCAGTTCCTTGATCTCCTGATCAAAACCCTTCTTCTCCTGACCAGATGCAGCCACCTGCTCCAGAACATGACGAAGCTCATGCTCCAGTTGCTTGAGTTCCATTGCTGCCTGCTGCTCTTCGCCGCGCTTCACATCACCGCCCTGACGCAGCTCGTCCAAACGGGTCTGTGTCTCTTCCAACTGACGTTTTGCATCTACCACGCTCTGACGCAGCCTCGCAATTTGTTGCTCCGTATCGATAATATCCTGATCAAGCTGATCCAGCTGACGTTTACGTCCAAGCAAATTGGCATTTTTCTTGAATTGGCTACCACCTGTCATGGAACCACCTGCATTGACGACATCGCCTTCCAGCGTCACGACGCGATATCTATATTGGCAACGAGCCGCAATACGGTTCGCATCTTCCAGCGTACGGGCAATAACCACATTTCCCAGAAGGCTGCCTACAATGCCAGCATACCGTTCGTCATACTGAACAAGATCCGCACCGATTCCGACAAAACCCTCGGCGCCTTCCACGATTTGGCGTTCACCCGCCCCAATTTGACGCGGACGGATAACATCCATAGGCAAAAACGTCGCTCTGCCCAGCTGACGCTGCTTCAAAAAGCTGATCGCCTGTCTGGACACCGATTCATTTTCCATCACGATATGCTGCATCGAAGCGCCCAAAGCCGTTTCCATCGCCTGCTCCAAATGCTCAGGTACCCGGATCAGCTCTGCTACAGCTCCATGCACGCCATGCAGGGTTTCTTTGCGTGCCGCCTTCAGCACTTCTTTAACGCCCAGCATAAAGCCGTCGAAGTCATCCTGCATTTCCTTCATCGTATCTCGGCGTGAAATTTGGGCCTCACGTTTTTGTTCCCATTTGCGGACAGTACCCTGGCTTTCTTCCAGCAGCTTTTGCAGCGCTTGGTATTTTTCGCTTCCCTGAATATATCCGCTACGCAGACTGCTGATTTCCTGACCCAGCTTCTGAACAGCCGTTTCCAAACCCTTTTTACGCTGTTCCAGTTCGGCTTTCTGGGCTTCCCATTTGCCAGATTCGTCACTTACGCGAGTCACCCGCCGTTCCAGCGCTTCCTTCTGCTGGTCGGTATAACGGATTTCGTTACGCGCCTGTGCCATCTGATTCATCAGCTCCAGCAGTCCGCCCTTTAGGCTTTCCTCCTGCTCCTGGCTGATTCCACCTGTGACACCAATCAGCTTCGCCTCTTCGTCGGATAGCCGTTCACGTAGCTCGTCAAGTTCGACAGTCAATGCAGACAGTTTTTCGTTCAGTAGATCCAGCTCACCTTTGCGCTCGGAATGACGTGATTCGCTTGTGCTGAGCGATAAAATGAGCTGCTCCCGGTTTGCCTCCAGATTGCGTGTGCGCTCTTTTAACAATTCGCCGTAGCCTTCGCTCTTTTCCGTAGCTTCACTGTATTGCAACAGATCCCTTTGCAGCCGTTCCACTTGCTCCTCCAGCTGACGCAGCTCATTACGATCGCTCTCCAGCATCGCATCATGACGGGACACCACTGTAGACAGCTGTAGCTGCTCCTGCTGCAACAAAGCCAGCTTGGAAGTCGCATCGCTCCACGAGGTATGAATCTGTTCAATCTGATGGACATACATCGAAATTTCCTTCGATTTCAGTTCACCCCGCAGCTCCTTAAAGTGAATTGCCTTTTCCGACTGCTCCTTGAGCGGTCCGATCTGATCCTCCAGCTCACTGACCAAATCATGAATCCGAAGCAAATTTTGCTCCGTGTCATCCAGCTTGCGAACCGCGTCTTTTTTACGTGATTTATATTTCACGATACCGGACGCTTCCTCAAAAATCCCCCGGCGGTCCTCGGAACGGGTACTCAAAATCTCTTCAATGCGCCCCTGTCCGATAATGGAATATGCTTCTTTACCAATACCTGTATCCATAAACAGCTCGGTAATATCACGGAGTCTGCATGATTGTCGGTTAATAAAATATTCACTATCTCCACTGCGATGCACACGCCGCGTGACCGTGACTTCTCCAAAATCAAGCGGCAACGCCTGATCCTCATTATCCAGCGTAAGCGACACTTCACCGTAATTAACAGCCTTACGAGCATCACTACCCGCAAAAATAATGTCCTCCATTTTACCGCCGCGCAGTGATTTGGCGCTCTGTTCACCCAGCACCCAGCGAATACCGTCGGATATATTACTCTTTCCGCTTCCGTTGGGTCCGACGACCGCTGTAATGCCGCGGACAAATTCCATCTCCGTTTTATCTGCAAACGATTTGAAGCCCGCCAGCTCAATGCGCTTTAAAAACATACTCAATCTCACCTCTAACATTTAAATATGCTTGTACACCACCGTTTACCTGACTCACAAGAATTATTCCTATTGTAGCACAAGACTACTTCGGATAAAGCAAGGCAACGACATACAGAGCTACAGCAGCAAAGCCACGAAAAAAGAGCAAAACGCAGTCCATTCGCCATTGCGGGCCGGGACTCCCCGCGGACTGCCCTTTGCTCTTACTTTGTGTCCCCTTGCTCGTGTAACCCGTACGGGCCGCTCAGGTACCGATTACGATTCTGCCAGCTTCAAACGGTTTAAGGCTACTGCCGCCGCCTGCTGCTCAGCTTCTTTTTTGGAGCGTCCTGTACCTGTACCCAGCCGTTCGCTGTCCATATATACCTCAGCTACAAACTCGCGCTCATGGGCAGGTCCGCGCTCCTCCACAATCTTGTATTCAAGCATCCCCATGTTATGATGCTGCGTCAGTTCCTGAAGCTCTGTTTTGAAATCACTCATCTGAAGCTTACCGTTTAATACAATTTGAGGAAAAATATAACGTTCCAGAAACGACCGGACGGCATCCAGACCTTGATCCAAATATAGCGCGCCTACGAACGCTTCGAATACATCGGCCAACAGAGCCGGACGAGTACGTCCGCCTGTCAGCTCTTCACCTTTGCCAAGCAGTACATATTGCCCGAACTCAAGTCCGACAGCAAATTTCACCAGGGAAGGCTCACAGACAATGGCTGCACGCAGCTTGGTCAGCTCGCCTTCCGGCCGGTTAGGGTACTGATTGTACAATTGCTCGGATACGGTCAGCTCCAGAACTGCGTCGCCTAAAAATTCAAGCCGCTCATTATCTGCATGCTGACTGAACCGATGTTCGTTTACGTAGGAAGCGTGCGTAAAGGCCTGCTTCAGAAGCTGCCGGTTGTTGAATTGAATATGAAGTTTCTGCTGTAATTGCTTCAAGTCTCCACTCAACGAACTGACCCCTTACGCTTCATATTTTTTTAGAATAACCGTAGCATTGTGACCACCAAAACCGAAGGAATTGGACATCACTACATTCAGTTTCGCTTTTCTCGGCTCGTTAGGTACATAATCAAGATCGCAAGCCGGGTCCTGATTATCCAGATTAATCGTCGGCGGAATGGTCTGATGCTGGAGAGCCAATCCGCAAATCACGGCTTCAACACCTCCAGCTGCACCCAACAAGTGTCCAGTCATTGACTTGGTTGAGCTGATGGCCACCTTATAGGCGTGGTCTCCAAGCGTTTTCTTAACTGCTTCTGTTTCCGATTTGTCACCGACTGGTGTAGATGTACCATGCGCATTGATATAATCAATGTCCTCAGGATTCAACCCTGCGTCGCGGATCGCCATTTTAATACAGCGCGCCGCGCCATCCGGATCTGGCTCTGTCATGTGATGTGCATCGCCCGACAGACCATAGCCGATCACTTCGCCGTAAATACGTGCGCCACGCTTCAATGCGTGCTCCAACGATTCCAGAATCAGAACACCGGAGCCTTCACCCATAACAAATCCGTCTCTGTCAGTATCAAAGGGACGGCTTGCCTTCTCAGGCTCATCGTTACGAGTGGACATCGCCCGCATCGAACAAAAGCCAGCCATGCCAATCGGACGAATAGTTGCCTCAGCCCCGCCGCAAATCATGGCGTCAGCATCACCACGCTGAATCATGCGGAACGAATCGCCGATAGCATGACTACCCGTTGCACAAGCCGTAACCGGTGATGTATTCGGTCCTTTAGCGCCGAGTGAAATCGACACTTGGCCGGAACCCATATTAGCAATCATCATCGGGATAAAGAAAGGGCTTACGCGTTTAGGTCCTTTTTCAATCAGCGCATTGTGCTGATCCTCCCAGGTACCCAATCCGCCAATACCGGAACCAACGGATACACCCACACGCTCGGCATCGGCATTCTCTCCGATTACGAGTCCGCTGTCCTTAAGTGCCAATTTACTGGCGGCAACGGCGAATTGGACAAAACGGTCCATTTTACGGGCATCCTTGCGCTCTATATAATCCTCAGGATTAAAATCCTTAATAGAAGCCGCAATTTTCGTTGTATATTCACTGGTATCGAAAGCTTCGATTTCACTGACGCCGGATTTTCCAGCCATCAGATTATCCCATAGTGTGTTCAAATCCTGTCCCAGCGAAGTGATTACACCCATTCCTGTTATGACAACACGTTGTTTCAAAGATAATCACCTCTATGTCTACTGCATATTGTATTTCAAGCCGTACGCTCTTGTGTGCAAAAATAATATAGAATCAACTAAAGTTAGTAATGCAACATACTCCCACCCTTGACTAAGTCATGCCGAGCCAAGCTCAAGAACACGCGACAATTCCGTCTTTAGTTCAATCTGTATGATTAGGAGAAAGTCCCGCCTGTAACAGAACGGGACTTTTGTTGACTTGAATTAGGTATGAGATTGTATGTACTTTACAACTTCACCTACGGTTGTAATTTTCTCTGCATCTTCATCAGAGATTTCCATATCAAACTCATCTTCCAATTCCATAACCAATTCAACTACATCGAGAGAATCAGCGCCTAAATCATCTTTGAAAGATGCTTCAAGTGTAACTTCGGCTTCGTCGGCTCCCAAACGGTCAACGACAATGCGCTTTACGCGCTCCAATACGTCGGACATCCGGCTCACCTCCTCCTTAGGTATTATACGAAAATTACAATTAAAATGCCATAGAAGAGAGTTTTCAATCACTACTCTTCTTCGGGGCATGCGGATTAGCTACATGTAGCTACATGTACATGCCGCCATCCACATGCAAAGTCTGGCCCGTCATGTATGAGGAAGCATCAGAGGCCAAAAATAGCACCACATCCGCAATTTCCTCAGGCCGTCCGAGACGGGCCAGCGGAATACCGCTGAGCATATTGTCACGCAAATCATCAGCAAGCACCTGTGTCATTTCGGTATCAATGAATCCCGGGGCTACGCAGTTGACTGTAATACCTCTCGAAGCAAGCTCCCTCGCGGACGATTTGGTAAGACCGATCACTCCTGCTTTGGCAGCCACATAGTTGGCTTGTCCTGCATTGCCGAGTACGCCGACAACGGAAGAAATATTGATGATCCGACCGGAACGCTGCTTCATCATCGGACGAGTCGCTGCCTTGAGGCAATTAAACACACCTTTCAGATTCGTTTCGATCACCTGATCGAACTCCTCTTCCTTCATACGCATGATTAAATTATCTCTTGTTATTCCGGCATTATTCACCAGAATATCGATCTTGCCCCAAGCGCCGATCACATCCTTCATTAACCGATCTGCCTCGTCGGCGCGACCGACATTAGCCTGAACCGTAATAGCTTCCACGCCTTTGGCACGAATTTGCTCCGCAACCTCTGCCGCAGCCGCTTCACTACCAGCGTAGTTTACCGCTACATTAGCGCCTGCTTCAGCCAACGCCAATGCGATACTGCGGCCGATCCCCCGTGACGCCCCTGTAACGAGCGCCGTTTTTCCACTTAATGGCTTAGACATCATCCAGCCTCCCCTTGCAAGTATATAACCGTTAAGGCGATAATTGCTACTTTTAACGGGCCTCCAAGGCTTCCGTTACCGAAACAAGCGATTCCAGGCTGCTTATATTATACAGCTTAACCGTTTTGTCGATCTTTTTAACCAGTCCAGTCAAAACACTGCCCGGTCCGAACTCAACAAAAGTGTCAACTCCCTGCTCCAGCAGCCATGCTACACTGTCTTCCCACAATACCGGGGAATAGACCTGCTCGACCAGTAGCTGGCGAATTTCGCCACCCTCACGCACAGGTTTCGCTGTGACATTGGCTACAACCGGAACCTGAGCTTTGGAAAAAGCTACGTCTTCCAGCTTGCCGGACAACTTGGTCGCTGCTTCCTTCATCAGCGAAGAATGGAAAGGACCACTGACCTCCAAAGTAATAGCACGCTTGCCACCTGCTTCCTTTACGCGTTCAGCAACAGCGGCTACGCCCTCCTTCGCACCGGATACGACAATCTGCCCCGGGCAGTTGATGTTCGCCAATTCGACCAATTGACCGGATTCCGTAATATCACGGCATAGTGTCGCCAATGCTTCACGGTCGGCTCCCAATACAGCAGCCATCCCTCCTTGTCCGTCAGGAATAGCTTGTTCCATGAACTCGCCACGAGTACGAACGATCTCAACTGCATCTTCAAAGGCAAGTACGCCGGAAGCAACGAGCGCACTGTATTCTCCAAGACTGTGCCCAGCCACGTAATCAGGGCAAATGCCCTTTTCCTTGAACGCTTCATACAACGCAATGCTCGCCGTCAACAGCGCAGGCTGCGTATTGGATGTCTGCTTCAAGGCTGTATCTGGACCTTCAAAAATCAGTGAGCTTAGCGCAAAACCTAACCGTTCGTCCGCTTGGCGGAACACTTCTCTTGCCGCAGGAACTGCTTCATAAGCATCTTTAGCCATACCTACAGCTTGTGAACCCTGACCGGGAAATATAAATGCCGTTTTGCCCATCGTGTATGCACCTCTCTGTATCCAATGCTTGTCTTGTAAAGTACCAGACAAATTCAATATTGTATCAAACCCGCCGCTTTCTTACCAGACAAGAACCGACGCGCCCCAAGTCAAACCGCCGCCGAAGCCCACCATTAATACCCGGTCGCCTTCCTTCATGCGGCCTTCCTCGGCTGCTTCCACAAGCGCAAGAGGAATCGATGCCGCGGACGTATTCGCATATTTATGAACATTAATGATAACCTTTTCTTCCGGTAGATCCAAACGCTGCATCGCCGATTGGATAATGCGAATATTGGCTTGATGCGGAACGAACAAATCAATATCATCTTTGGAAAGCCCCGCTTTTTCAAGCACATCGACAGTTGCCGTTCCCATAACACGTACCGCGAACTTGAACACTTCGCGTCCGTTCATATAAATATAGTGTTGCTTGTTTTCTACGGTATCCGCACTTGCAGGCAAACGTGAACCGCCAGCTTCCAGCTTAAGCAATCCGCCTCCTGCTCCTTCGGCACCAAGATCAAAGGATTGGAATCCTCTACCCTCAGGTACTTCACCAATTACTACCGCCCCTGCACCGTCTCCAAAAAGAACACAAGTATTGCGGTCTGTATAATCCGTGATCCGGGAAAGACAGTCTGCCCCAATGATTAACGCATTATTATAAATGCCCGTCTTAATAAAGCTCGTCGCAGTTGCCAGCCCATATACAAACCCTGAGCATGCCGCAGACAAATCAAAAGCTGCTGCGCCTTTGGCTCCGAGCTTGTCCTGAAGAATGCAGGCAGTCGAAGGAAATGCCATGTCCGGCGTAACCGTAGCAACTATGATCAGATCCAAATCCTGTGCCGTCATACCTGCGGATGCCAATGCCTTAATCGCTGCTTCATAAGCCAAATCGGACGTAGCCTGCTCTGGAGCCGCAATGTGGCGCTCCTGAATTCCTGTACGGCTGACAATCCATTCGTCACTTGTTTCTACGATTGCTTCCAAATCTTTGTTCGTCAATATTTTCTCAGGCACGTATTTCCCTGTTCCGATAACACCAACTGACCGCAAATTATTCATATCGTCACTCACTTCCTGCTGATTTCCTTGGATATACTTTCCACCAACTGGTTTTGCAAGGCCGTACGGGCCTGTCTTACTGCATTTTTGACGGCAATGCCGTCAGATGAACCGTGACTTTTCAATACGAGTCCGCTCAGTCCCAGTAAGGGAGCGCCGCCGTGCTCTTTGTAGTCCAGTTTATTTTTCAAACTGCGAAGCTCAGACATAATCAGAGCCGCTGCCAGTTTGGTTTTTAAGGATTTACTAAACTGCTCCTTTAAGAGAGAGAATATCGCACCCGCCGTACCTTCCAGCGATTTTAGCATGATGTTTCCGGCGAATCCGTCACACACCAGCACATCGCAATTCCCGGTCAGCACATCTCTAGACTCCACATTACCTACAAAGTTAACAGACAACTGCTCAATCAGAGGATAAGCCAGTTTCGTCAGTTCATTGCCCTTCCCGGCTTCCGTCCCAACATTCAGCAAACCCACTCTGGGGGAAGCCACACCATGAACCTTTTGGCGGTACAAGCTACCCATCAGCGCATATTGGGCAAGATGTTCAGGCTTGGCGTCCATATTAGCTCCCAAGTCCAGCGCCAGCACACCCTGATCGTCAATCGTTGGAATCATCGGTGCAAGAGCAGGACGCTCAATACCTGCCATTCTCCCAACCACCAACAAACCTGTTGTCATCAGCGCACCCGTATTACCTGCCGATATCATGGCATCTGCTTCGCCTTCTTTGACCATTCGGCCAGCTACGACCATGGAGGCATCCTTTTTACGTCGTACTGCCTTCACAGGCTCATCCTGCGCATCTATCGTTTCGGATGCATGGCGAATGTTGAGATTCGCAGGCAATGCTCTGCCGTTCAGCACCGATTCAATTCGTTCCCGGTCACCAACCAGCGTAATGTCTGTATCCTTCCATTCCGCCGCCGCAGATAACGCGCCCTCTACTGTCGCCTCGGGAGCATTGTCCCACCCCATGGCATCAATGGCGATCCGCATGCTGACTTCCTCCTTCGCTATACTCTTCCTCTGTGGAGCGGTAAATGACAAAGTTACCCTGGAACACCATTTCTTCTCCCACGTAAGCAAACACTTCTACTTTGGCTTTCCCTTTTTGCTCGGGATTTGATCGCACATATGCTTTGGCAATGCACTTTTCTCCCAAATGAACAGGGCGGACAAAGCGGATGTCCGCCGAAGCGGTCAACGCTATCTCATCATTAATCACGGCAATAGCCAAAGAATTGGCCTGGGCAAACACATAATGCCCCCGCGCGATGCCAGTGCGTGAAAAGATATGCTCTTCTTTAATTTCAAAAATGGAAATACCGCTTCTGTCCAACTGGAGATCCACGATATCCCCGATCACTTCATGTAAAGGCAGGGAGCGAACCTGATCGTAGGAACGCTCAGCCATCAGCTTCAGTCGCTCCCGCAGCTCCGGGATACCCAATTCCATCCGATCCAGCCGAATCGTCTGAATGCTCACCTTAAGCTGTCTCGTCAGCTCCTGATCCGTTACGAACGGATTCTCATCAATTAATTGAGTCAGCCGTTGCTGTCTCTGTCTCTTTGGCAAACGTTCGATATCAGTGACGCCTCCTTTCCCTGCAATAAATTACCGTTCAGCCGGCGGTTCGGGTTACTTCACGTGCTAGCGGCGAATGCTTCATGCCGATTTGTCATCTTGTATGTATAAAGAACCCCTTCGGCCCTTCTTCTTAGAACCTGGTACTAAAACAGTATATAGCATGCCGCCGTAAAAAGAAAGTATGAAGACAAAAAAAGTAGCGCCTCACTAGAGTGAAGCGCTACTTTTCCTGCGAAGATTCCAAAGAATCCGCTTATCGGACATTATTGAGAGATAATCTCTCTAGCTTTGTACGTTCCGCAAACTTTGCACACATGGTGAGCAAGTTTCAATTCGCCGCATTCGGAGCATTTCACCATACCTGGTACTGCCAGTTTAAAGTGAGTACGACGTTTGTCGCGACGAGTTTTGGATGTTCTCCGTTGAGGTACTGCCATTATTCCCACCTCCTTAACCAGATCAACCCGTATAACGGGCGTGACTTCTTATCTCATTCAAGACTGAAGGAAACTGCCGGAAGCAGCTACCTCACAGCCGGTGAATCAAGCCTGCAACATCCATGTGTCGGTTCTGTAACTCCCCTGCACAAGTGGATGATGATTTGTCAGAATTGAACTCAATTCTCATTTAAAAAAATCCTTAAGCCCTGCCAGACGCGGATCAATCTTTTTCGTATCGCCATCGTCACTGTCCTCGGAGCCAACGCTCCAGTTTTGTCCGGCCGCAGGAGCGATCCCCTGACAATCCTCACTGCACACAGGCGCAAACGGCACGTGCAGTACAAACAGCTCTTCACAATACGGTGCAATGTCGAAGGAATCCCCCGTCACTGCGATAAATTCGCCATCTTCATCCTTCTCTTCGCCAACCGAAGAGATTTGCTTAAACCGTTCACGGAATTCAATCTTCAAATCCTCGTGCATCGGACTTAAACAGCGTGAGCACAGCATGTCCAGACCTGCGGTCAACGTGCCTTCCACGCTCATTAAGCCTTGACCCAGACTAACGGCGACCAAATCGGTCTCCAGCGGGGAAACGGCCGTAACATCAGGACGATCATCTACCAATTCACTCACATTAAGAGCTTCACGGATCGGAAAAGGACCATCACTTGTTGCTACTTTGCGAAAAAATAGTTGCATCGCTATCACTCCAAACAAACAAAAATTATTATACCGACTGATCGAGTCGTTTGTCAACACCTTTCACTTTACACCTCTCACAAATCCATCGGTTTTCCAATGGTTCCGCAAGTTTTATGCCAAAGCGAAAATACGTTGCATGGATCATGTACCTGTGAGTATTCGTACCCCCGCCACTCTTCGTGTACAATAATGCGAGTATAAAGCTTTTTTCTTCAGGTCTCAATGGCTTGTTCATTTCCATCACGAAAAAGCAGCATCGCTGCCCCTAAGAACAATCATTAACTGATGGATAACCATCATTTTCAGGATAGTCACCAGATTGGCGACATCAGAAAGGAGCCGAAGTATAGCCTTGAAAACCCTCGGTATTATTGTAGAATACAACCCGCTACATAACGGTCACACGCATCACTGGAAGGAGTCTGTTCGCATCACAGGCGCGCAGCGCACGGTGGCTGTGATGAGCGGTCCCTTCCTCCAGCGGGGGGAACCCGCAATTGTGGACAAATGGTCCCGCACCGAAATGGCACTTGCCATGGGTGTGGACCTGGTTTTGGAGCTGCCTGTGGCCTATGCCGTCCAGCCCGCAGAATGGTTTGCCCACGGGGCGGTCGCCCTGCTCCGCGCCACGGGCGTCGTCGACGCGCTCTGCTTCGGCAGCGAGAGCGGCGACATCGCCCCACTGCGCGCGCTGGCCCGCGTGCTGGCGGCGGAGCCGGCCGAGCTCAAGGCCGGCATCGCGCAGCGCCTGAGCAGCGGCGCAAGCTACCCCGCCGCCTACGCGGGGGCCGCAGCCGAGCTGGCGGCCGAAGGGGCGGACGGCGCTGCGCTCGCCGCCCTCATGCAGCAGCCCAACAATACGTTGGGGCTGCATTACTTGATTGCGCTGGAACGGCTGGGCAGCGCAATCCAGCCCTTCACCGTAGCCCGCACGGGAGCGGGCTACCACGAAGCCGTGGCGCCCGCGGACGGAGTCATCGCCAGCGCCACGGCCATCCGCCGTCTCCTCCTCGACGGCGGGCCGGAGGCCGCGTCGCCGTACGTGCCTGCGGCGACACTGGAGATTTTGCGGCGCGAATGGCAAGCCCGACGCGCGCCGCTGCATTGGGAAGCGTTCAGCCAACCGTTGCTGAACGCCCTGATCACGCGCAGTCTGCAGCAGCTGGCGGAGCTGCACGAGGTGACCGAAGGGCTGGAGCATCGCCTGCGGCAATCGCTGTACACGCTGCCCCAGCCCTCCGTAGAGGCATTACTCACCGCTGTCAAGACGAAGCGCTACACGCGTACGAAGCTTCAGCGTATGTTCACCCATATTTTGCTGAATCATGCCAAAGCAGATATGGCCCCCTCCGAGCTGGCGAAAGGCCCCGGCTATATCCGCGTGCTCGGCTTTAACGGTGCCGGACGCGAGCTGCTGGCCCGAATGAAGCAGACAGCGACCCTACCGGTATGGGTTAAGCCGTCAGCCGGATCGCATCCTCATCTGGACTGGGACACCGCAGCAGCCGCCATACACGCCGCCGGAATGCCCCGTCCCGCCATCCGTGACATGTATGCCGATTACTTGCGGCCGCCCGTCATGATTTGATCGGGAGCTTTTCCATATAAGTTAACGCATCGTCAAGCTTGCGAACCGGAACGAGCTTCATTCGGGTTCCGATTTGCTCGGCTTTGGCCTGGGCTTCCTTATAATTGTCCGTCGGGACGAAAAACAATTCAGCACCCTGACGGTCAGCGGCGACAATTTTATACTTTGCACCGCCGATAGCTCCCACCTTACCATTCTTATCAATCGTACCCGTACCGGCAACACGATATCCCTTGCTCAGATCGCCCGGTGTCAGCTGATTATAAATTTCCATCGTAAACATCAAACCAGCCGAAGGCCCGCCCACATCCGTTGACGTAAAATGAATCGTTTTACGTTCATCCTTCGGCTCTACTTTCTGAACGGTAGCGATGCTGACTCCAAAGCCGAGACGCTGTTTGCCTGTTTCGCTGTCCGTGATGGTCATTAATGGAGCTTGCACCGTCAGCAGCTTGCCATCACGTTTTAGCTTCACTTTGGCCATCGTTCCCGCCTTTTCATCCTCTAGGGCATTTCGAATGGAACGATTATCTGTCACCCTTCCCCCGTTCAGTTCCAGAATTTCATCTCCGGGATGAAATACACTGTTCGAACTGGGCACCTTAAAAACGTACACATAATCCGGCACAATGCGATAAGAAATATCGGCCCGCGTATAAGCAGCCTCCATCGCAGAAGACTGGGAATCTCCCATATACCACACCTGCTCTGCTGCATATTCGTCTTCGCTCCTGCCGTGCAGTCGATCCTCCTTACGCTGAATCTCCGAATTGGCATCCAGCTTCGATATACCCAGCATAATGAAATTGGCATAACGCGCCGATACCGTCGTCATCATAAAAGTTCCCCGTTCGCTACGGTCGCCTTCCTGGACGGTAACCATCGGCTTGATTTCATTCGCCCCGCCGGGTCCATAGATCAGATACGGGGTTGGCATATATACCAGCACATAGACCATAGCGGCCAGGAACAGAACATATCCGGTTGTAAAAAAAGCTCTGTTCCGGTTAATTCGTTTCATCGCTTCTCCCCCTCACAGCCTTAACTTCTTCCTATCTCACCCAAATCCACCCTGTGCCCTGCCTGTTCTCAATTCTTACAAAAAAGCATACATTAATTACCGACAGCGCGTACGAGCACCTCGGCCGATTACAAACAAACGCGAACAGGCGCTAGAAACAACATACGGTGAACTCTACTATATTTATGCACGATGAGATTCGTTTTTTAAATGTTAAATCAAATCACTTCCAAGAAGGTGAACCCTTTGCTACAAAAGGAAGCCCATTCTGCTTCTTATTGGACAACCCTGTTCCTAGGACTTGGTGCCATTCTGCTCGTGCTGGCTGTTGTCTCCTCACCGGAAGAGGTATTTCAAGCCTCCGCCCAGGGGCTTAAGCTATGGTGGAGCATTATTTTCCCGGCCATGCTCCCTTTTTTGATGCTGTCCGAAATGCTTGTCGCCTTTGGTCTGGTGCATGGGCTTGGCGTCCTTCTGGAGCCGTTCATGCGCTCCTGGTTCCGTCTTCCGGGGCGAAGCGGCTGGGTGCTGGCCCTAGGCCTGACCGCCGGATTTCCGGCTACTGCGGAAGCTGTGCGCCAATGGGCACAGCAGGAAGATATGACCAAGCGCCAGCTTAGACGACTGACCGCTATCGCTCATTTCTGCAATCCGATTACCATCCTGCTCGTTATCGGAACAGGATTGTTGCATAATGCTGCTGTAGGCGTCATGCTGCTTGCCGTTCACTGGATCTCCGGCCTATTGGCGGGATGGATTACAGTCAGACTGACTGCTTCCTCAAAAGAATCGCAAAAACGGGAAACGCCAGTTGCCCTCCGGCGAACCTCTGTTTCCCGTACTTCTACCACTCTCATCCGGTCCGCTTGGGACGCCACACGCTCTGCCAGAGAACGGGACGGCCGCAGCTTCGGAAAGCTGCTGGGCGAAACCGTATCCCATGCTGTACAGACGCTTATGATGACAGGTGGATTCATTATTTTCTTTTCCGTGCTGATTCGGTTGCTATCCATGTACTCAGGCCAAGGAATATTTTCTTTCATATGGCCCGCGTGGATGGAAATCCATCTCGGTTCCTATGAAATCAGCCGCCTGCCGTATGATCTCCGCACACAAGCGGCTCTGATCAGCGCCGTACTAGGTTGGGGAGGGCTATGCGGCTGGCTCCAAATCACAGCTGTCACCAAACCATCGGACAAAGGCATCACGTTCACCATATCCAGGGTGCTTCATGGCATCATCGCCTTTGTCCTTACACTCGTCGCATGGACGCCTCTTAGCCGTATGACAAGCAATACACTTCCCGCTTATGTTAGCCGTAGCTCTGTTTCTTCCTTCGCTGAAGGCGGTTATGATCCAGCCGCGCATTCCGTTATGGCAGAGAGCAGCAACCTGTGGACACAGTTGGAAAGTCCGTCGCTGTATCCCTGGCAACTGACCGTGTTGTCTATTGTGCTTCTAGGCGCGATTATACTTACACTGCTCGTCATTTCCTTTATGACTTCATGGTGGAGTCGCCGCGCTTGGCGTTGACCTTGGCACGCAGCGCATCCTCGACTTCAGGGGCTACCAGATCTACGACCTTGCCATCAAAATGGGCGATTTCCTTCACCATACTGGAACTCAGATATGAATAAGTCGGGTTCGTCATCATAAAGATCGTTTCGGCATCCGGGTTCAGCTTATGGTTTGTGGAAGCCAATTGCAGCTCGTATTCAAAATCTGTCACCGACCGGATTCCTCTGACGATAACCTGAGCCCCTTTTTCACGTACATAATTGGCTGTCAGGTCACGGAAGCTGTCCACCTCAATGTTCGGAATATCGCGGGTTACCGTCCGCAGTAGCTCCATTCGCTCCTCCAGAGAAAACAGTGGATTTTTACTAATATTGTTAAGTACCGCGACAATCAGCAGATCAAACTGCCTCGCCGCTCTTTGAATAATATCCTGATGCCCCATCGTCACGGGATCAAAAGTTCCCGGATATACGGCAATACGTGGTTTGTGCTCAGTCATGATGGTCCTCCCCGCCTGATTCGGCTATACCGGATGTTTCCGTTCCGGCCTCCGTATGTTCTGCATCGTCCGGTTGCTCTGCTGCAAAGCGGTAGATAGATAACGTTGTTTCGCCATAGACCGCTTTTCTGACCTGTTCGAACGGCCCAAAGCTTTCCGGGTACTTATGTCCCGACTCATACTCCAGCACAATGACTGCCTCGGAACGAAGCAAGTCCAGTTCAGCCATACGGCTCATCAATTCATCACCATGCTTGAGACGATAGGGCGGATCCAGAAAAACAGCATCAAAAAAAGCTCCACGTTTAGCCAGCACCTTGAGCGCTCGTCCGGCATCATTGCGGAACACTTCAGCCTGTTCTTCCAATCCGGTTTTTCGCAAATTTTCTTTAATGACATCAATACTTTTTGATTCCATATCAATAAAGACTGCCTTGTCCATTCCCCGGCTGAGCGCCTCTATACCCAGGCCGCCACTGCCTGCAAACAGATCAAGCGCGACTCCCCCATCAAAATAAGGACCTATCATGCTAAATAACGCTTCCTTGACCTTATCCGTGGTTGGTCGCGTCCCTGTGCCGGGAACTGCCTTTAACGGCCTTCCTTTGGCACTACCCGATACCACTCTCACGCTGAAACTCACCTATTTTCTATATGTGTTGATAACCATATAAAGATTATGACGTTATCGTACCACATGCATAGCCGTTTGAAAAATGTAGGGTTTGAGGAGGTATAAAAAACCATATCGTGGGCATCCTTAAGATATCGGCATTCAACCAATGTCGTAGACAACCGCGGAGAAGACTTACGTTTCCCCATAAGCTCTTCGTCCGGTTTCTCCTCTCCCATTCGGGCGCTCTTAATGGAGCGCCTGATTTTTTTTTTGCAAAAAAAGAAGCTGCTCGCTGGCAGCCTATGTATATAAGGAAATGAAGTTATACTATTTAAGCAGCTCCTCGGGCGTATCTCCCTGATAGACATACACATAACTCGCTACCGACACAGCAAATGCAGCAAACATAGACAACGATGTTGCCAGACCATATACGATTTTTTTCACCATTTTCCTCACCTCCTTTTCCGAATCAACGTCAGGCTCTGGACTAGAAAAGCAACAGCCACTACAGAGGAACCGATTACAAAATTAGTACATACAAGCAGAGATGCTAAAAGTCGCAGGAGGGGATAAAACCGGGATGGAATGCGCGACTGCTTTTCAATTCTGGACGGGGCAAAGCATAAGACAAGAAGCAGGGATAATCCGGTGAACACGTTTGTCCACCAACTATGTAAAGAGATAAAGGATATGGCTGTAAAAGCTACAGAGGTCGCCACAATACATGCCATCCCTGTTTTTAGATGAATCCCTCCTGACATTTGGCGCAACAAGGCAAAAGCCACTAGAATCGTCACAGCCTCTGCCGTCCGCCCGGTGAAGAATGAGGCGAGTAGCGTCAGCACAATAATCATGGAGGCATTTATAATAAGAGCCAGTGCATATTTAAGTACCGGGATAGAAGCCGGATGATCCGGCACAGTCCGTTTGATCTGGTTAGCAAGCTTGAAAGCCATCGTTTCAATCATCCCGATATTCCTTTCCAACCGCATAATGGATGAAGAATCCCGATACCAGTGCAAAAAACATCATATTTAACCATACCTCGTTGTAGTACAGCACGATAGAGGTGGATATGAAGGATAAAATAATGAGTGTAATCACAATGCCGTATTCAGCTCTAAATTTAAGCTTTTTGAAATTAACGGCAAACCCGATGCCTTTTCGATACAAAATAAATGAAATGAGCAGTCCTGCCACCGCACTTACCATTTGCAGCAGATAGCCCTTCAGGGAACCGTCCTGTAGCTCAGAGACTGGCAGGCTCTCGAACATCGCTTTTAAAAGCACCGACTGAATGACCGCATAAGCAAAATAACCGGTAACCGTCATAATACCTGACCATACAATCGGAATTTTCACCATCGTAGCGAGCAAAAAGATAAAAAGCAGCATGTTAATGACAGGCACCAGATAAGCGAGGGAAAATTCCTCTCTCAGCAAATAACTTTGCAAGTTCATAATCAGGTTCACAAAAATCGCTTGCCATACATAAGGAGTCATTTTAACTTTAAAAATACTAAGAATGAGCGCAAAAACTGCCACTCCTTCAAACGTGGAAAATACTAAAAAGCCGAAAGGCTTCACAAGCATACATGCATCTCCTTTTCAATTCCAACAAATCTCATCGGTGTTTTCAAAAAACTTGGATGTACATCGAATATAGAGGGCTGCGGCCTACTTTTCAAGAGGTCTTTTCAATGATTTGATAGATTTCTTTAAGCACTTCAACGAAATGTTATCGGATGGAGAAAAAAGCTCCAGCTCAGGCAACACTTTCCTTGACCGAATCTTTCTGTGAGCGCACAGACTTCATACGTGATATGATCTTTTTTCCCCAACGTATGCCCGGTTGCTCGATCCAAGAATAGGTGAGCCAAGACAGACCTGTAGTCAACAGTAGTGTCATGATAAACATCAGAGTCATATTAACAACAGGGGAAAAGGGTAGCTCAATCTGATTGACCATCTCCAGAGCAAGCAGATGCGTCAAATACATACTGTAGCTAAGGCAGCCGATCCATGACCATCCCCGGTTTAGCAGCCACACAGGCTGCCAGTGATACAAAGCATAGGCTGCCAGCAGCAACAGGACACCGATGAGATAATCCGTCATCCCCGTACAAAGAGAAAACAGTACGGAGCCAAGCAGCAATCCCCCGCTGAATCGATCCATACTTTTCCAATGCCGCTCGTCTTTCCATATGAAGAACAGCAATACCCCCAGTCCGAAAACAGGCAGTTGGTTGGGAAACCATAAATACAGATAATGTCCCCATAACGAGTGATCACTGATCCATGGAGCATACGCAAACACCGTATTCAGTCCGAAGCTCAGTACAAGCGCGTCGGTCACAAACCAGGCAGCATGCCGAATCGATTGGATGAGCTTAAATAATAGCGGCACGCACAGATAAAAAATACATTCCACCGCAATGGACCACTCCACACCGATAATGCTGTTGATCCAGTACGGGTTCAGGCCATTCAGAAACAAAATATGGGCTGCGATATTGGCAACGGTAACCCCTTCCTGATCCCCAAGCCAGAAACGGGGCCCTGTCCCGTTCACAACCAAATAGATGATTAGCATAACGTAATACAACGGGGCAATACGAAAAAAACGACGCACCAGATACGCCGAGACCCCCTCTTTCCCGTCGCCCATACGTCTGCTCAAAGACAGAAAGAGCGTAAAAGAACTAGCCAGATAAAATAAAGCGACCCCTTTCGCTCCCAAACTTAAACCCTTTTGCAACCATCCGTTTAGTCCCTCTACGTGCTGGCTGACATGGACAAGCAACACGCCCATAATCGCCAATGCTCTCAGCGTATCTACAAATTGCAGCTTGTTATGTTCCGTTTCACCCTTGGCTACGGGCATCGTATCCCTCCATATCGGTTCTTTAATGATACATTTTGTATCTATAATACACAAAACGTATCGTTAAAGTAAATATGTCGGTATGGAAAAAAACACCCTCCAGCCGCAACGACATGCGGCCAAAAGATGTTCATTTTTTCATGTTATAAACGCCTGTCCCCTTGCAAGGACTCTTATACGATTTATTTGTTTAAATGAAAAGGAACAGTCGTTACAATAACGTCTTTGTAATTGATCAAATAAGCTCTCATCAGCAGGCTGGTCTGGTTGTGCAAAATATTTTCCCACCAGTGCTTCGTGATGAATTGCGGAATAAGGACGGTAATATGATCTTCGTCCGCTTTTTTCCACTCCACCGTATCAATGAACTTGCGAAGCGGATTGATAATGCTCCGATAACGGGATTTCAGCACCACCAATCGGATCCCTACATCCCACTCTTCCCATTTTTGCTCCATCTTGCGGATCGCTTCATCATCAACACCTACATATACAGCAACCACATTATCCGACAAGGTCTTGGCATAGCTGATGGTATTCATCACGACCCGTGTAATACCAGCTACCGGAATAATGATTGTATTGCCTTTGACCATAGGTTTATCCTTCGTAATATCTATCCGCAGCTGCTCAGCCGTATTTTTATAATGTCTATTGATCTTCATAAAGAAATACAGAACCAGCGGCAGGAAGATAAAAATCATCCACACCTGACTAAACTTGGTGAAAATAAAGATAAGCGTAATGGACAGCGTGGTCAGCATTCCAATGGTATTAATAGCAAGCTTGACGACCCAGCCTGATGGCTTGAGACGAATCCAGCGAATCATCATTCCCAGTTGGGAAAGCGTAAACGGAATAAATACCCCTACAGCATAAAGCGGAATCAGATTTCCCGTATTGCCGCCAAATACGATGACCAGCAATGCCGAGAAAATACTCAGAAACAGAATACCGTTCGAGTAACCAAGCCGATCTCCGCGAACCATGAACATATGCGGCATGTATTTATCTTTGGCCAGCATAAATGCGAGCAACGGAAAGGCCGAATAAGCTGTATTCGCAGCCAAAAACAAGATCATCGCCGTCACGCCTTGAATGATGTAATACATCACACCGCGCCCGAAAGTGGCGTTCGCAATTTGCGAAATGACCGTTTCATGCGGATTAGGACGAATACCGTACCAATAAGCCAGCAGGCTGATTCCGATAAACATACACCCGAGAATCAAGCCCATCATCATCAGCGTAGTTGCCGCATTTTTGGCAGCAGGCTTGCGGAAGTTCGGAATGGCATTCGAGACAGCCTCTACCCCGGTTAACGCCGAGCAACCTGAGCTGAACGCCTTCAGCAGCAGAAACAGACTGACGTTGGATACCGTAGCTCCAAATTGCGGTGCCGCAGCGTGGGCTCCTCCTGCCACGTAATGGATGATACCGCTAATAATCAGAACAAAAATGGCAACAACAAATAAGTAAATCGGTACAGCCAGCACCGAGGCGGATTCCGTCACCCCGCGCAAGTTCATAATGGTCAAAAAGATGATCATGATCAGTGCAATCGCGATCCGATGATCATGCAATGATGGGAACGCCGATGTAATAGCATCTGTACCCGCCGACGAGCTGACTGCTACCGTCAAAATATAATCGACCAGCAAAGAGCCACCTGCAATCAGACTCGGAGCCTTTCCCAAATTGTCCTGTGCAACAATGTATGCTCCCCCGCCACCAGGATAGGAAAAAATGGTCTGTCTATAGGACAGGATCAGAATGATCAGCAACCCCAATACCGCGATGGATATAGGAATGGAGTACCATAGGGCAGCGAAGCCCGCTGTAATCAAAACAAGCAGAATTTGCTCTGTTCCGTAAGCTACAGAGGACAACGCATCCGAGGACAGGATGGCCAGAGCCTTAAGCTTGTTTAGTTTCTCATCTTCAAGAGCCGTCGATTTTCGTGGACGACCGATTAGTAATCTTTTGACTTTACTCAGCATTTCGTTAACTCCTTCTTTGGATGAGGGTTTTGCAGAAGAACTTTGGATCATATGTTATTATGTCACCTGAACATCAGATTGATGAAACAAATGAACTATTATTTTATACTCCCTCATCCTGAAAAAAACAATAAGGAATGCTTCCTATAATGAGCATTCCCGAGTAAGAAAGAGTATTTCGATAAAATACCCTTATAAATACAATAATTTGAATCTTTCAGGGGTAATTCCTTCGGCCTTGCGGAAAGTCGCCACAAAATGACTGACATCACGGAACCCTACCCGCTCGGCGATCTCTTTTACCGTTAAGTGCGGGAAATCAGTCATCATTTCCTTAGCCTTGCGCAGACGTATGACGATCAGATAAGCGTAAGAGGTCACACCGAATGCCTGCTTGAATAATGTATTCAAATGACGGGCGCTGACATTCATCATCACCGCCATATCGGACAGGCCGATATCCGGGCTGGCATAATTTTCTTCCATAAAAGCCAGCACAGGCCCCAAACGTTCTACATTATGAGACAAGGAAGGCATAGAGCTGTATTGACCATGTTTGCGCAGCAAAGTTAGAAAGCGGTACATATTGGCCGAAGCGTCCAGCCCTGATAAATCCCGTTCACTCGCCATAGAATGAAGCATACTTTCTCCGAAGCTGTGCAGTTCACTATGAGCGTCCCAATGATACCCGCGCGTGTGCTTCAATCCGAGTTCGGTCAGCACAGCAGCGGCTATCGGTCCATCAAACGTAATGTACAGCGTTCGCCATACTTTCGTCGCCCGGCTGTAAGCATGGGACTCTCCCGGCAGCAGCAGAACTCCGGCATGTTCTCCCAAACGGAAAGAGCCCCCCTTGAACGTGAATACCCCTTCCCCGGACACCGTCTGAATCCAGTGAAAGCAGGGATATCCCTCCGGCCGGGATACATCCTCCTGCCTGCTGTTAAATCCGATACTTTCGATAAAAAGCGGCAAAGAATGCTCACGCGTAGTCAGAAAAAATCGCAAATGATGGGGAGTTAAAATCATAAAAAGCACCTCCGGCGCACGCGGTTATGTATTCCTTAATGTTGATCCATATTGTTATATCCATGTTCATTTTATTATATTTAAAAGCGTTTACTTGTATTATAAGATAGAATTATTCTTATATATAGAGGTGATTGGCATGATAAGCGGTAAACTGCCTAAAGTATTTTACGGCGGAGATTACAACCCTGAGCAATGGGATGACACCACACATCAGGAGGACTTACGGATGTTCCGGCTGGCAGGAATTGATATCGCCACAGTCAACGTATTTTCCTGGGCCAAAATTCAATCCGATGAAATCACATATCATTTTGAATGGTTGGATCAATTCATCGACAGTTTATATGAAAGCGGTGTCTTTGTGTGTCTTGCCACCAGCACTGCGGCTCACCCTGCCTGGATGGCGACTCGATATCCGGATATTCTCCGGGTTGATGTCGACGGGCGCAAACGAAAATTCGGCGGACGCCACAATTCCTGTCCGAACAGTCCCACCTACCGCAAATATGCGGAGAGCATGGCTGACCGATTGGCAGAACGCTACAAAAACCATCCCGCGATCCTCGTGTGGCACGTGTCCAATGAGTACGGCGGGGATTGCTATTGTGATAACTGTGCTGCTGCATTCCGAGTGTGGCTCAAACAAAAATATGGAACACTGGAAGAAGTAAACCGGGTATGGAATACTTCGTTCTGGGGACACACCTTCTATGATTGGGATGAAATTGTACCCCCCAATAATCTGAGCGAGCATTGGGGCGAAAACCACTCCACCTTTCAGGGCATTTCCCTTGATTACGCACGCTTTAATTCAGACAGTATGCTGGAATGCTATTTGCTGGAGTATTACGCGATCAAAAAGCATATCCCCGAAGCTGTCATAACGACCAATCTGATGGGCTTTTTCAAGCAACTGGACTATTTCAAATGGGCAAAGCACATGGATATTGTGTCTTGGGACAGCTATCCGCGGGCTAATACCCCACCGAGCTATACCGCGATGGCCCACGATCTGATGCGCGGTCTAAAGGATGGGCAGCCGTTTATGCTGATGGAGCAAACACCGAGCCAGCAAAACTGGCAAGCGTACAATTCGCTCAAGCGGCCTGGTGTCATGCGGTTATGGAGTTACCAGGCGGTAGCGCATGGCGCGGACACGGTCATGTTCTTCCAGCTTCGCCGTTCCATTGGAGCCTGTGAGAAATTCCACGGGGCTGTGATTGAGCATGCCGGTCATGAGAATACACGTGTATTCCGGGAGGTGGCACAGCTCGGCAGCGAGCTTGGCACATTAGGTAATACGCTGCTGGATGCCACCGTGAACGCAAAAGTAGCCATTTTGTTCGATTGGGATAATTGGTGGGCACTGGAAAAATCAAGCGGTCCTTCTGTAGCACTGAATTACGTCGATCAGGTGCATAAATACTATGCCGCCCTCTTCCGCCGTAACGTCCAGGTAGACTTGATTTCCGTGGAATCAGATTTCCAGAAATATGATCTCATTATCGCGCCTGTACTCTACATGGTCAAGCCGGGTACAGCGGAAAAACTGGAACAATTTACTGAACATGGCGGCACCTTTGTCACCACCTTTTTCAGCGGAATTGTGAATGAAAACGATCTGGTCACAACCGGAGGATATCCGGGTAAGCTACGTAAGCTTCTCGGAGTTTGGGTAGAAGAAATTGACGCACTTCTGCCGGAGTCACGCAATCGGATCGTATTGAAGGAACAGGTGGGAGCATTACAAGGGGAATATGAATGCGGCTTACTCTGCGACCTGCTGCATAGCGAAGGTGCCGAGGTGCTGGCAGAGTACGGCGATGATTTTTATCAGGGAATGCCTGTGCTGACACGCAATCGTTTTGGTCAAGGTGAAGCATGGTATGTGGCTTCGGACCCTGAAGAAGCTTTCCTGGACGGTCTGCTGGTCTATATTTGTGAGGAAAAAGAGATTCCGTTCTTGCTGCGTGCTCCTGCGGGTGTGGAGGCCAGCGTTCGCTCCAAGGATGGAAAATCGTATTTGTTCATCTTGAACCATAACGCCGAGAAACAGAATTATCATCTGGATGAACAAAAAGGACATGAGCTGCTCAGCGGCGAATTCCTGGAAGGAGATGTTACCATCGAAGGCTATGGCTTTCACGTGCTGGAATTATCATAAATATTTAATACCTTACATTGTCGTTCACTTTACGGTATAAGTGCAATTTCAGGTATCAAAGGAGTTCATCATGAAACGACTGCTATGCATTGGCAGCTTGTCTTATTTTCTAATTGGCCTGGCGCACGTGGTTGTAGGATCTCTGCTGCCCGTGCTGTTGGAGCACTATGGCCGGAATTATACGGAGGGCGGAAGTCTAATCTTCGCCCAATTTTCCGGTTTTCTGGCTGGCGTCCTGCTGTCGCCATGGCTTGCAAGGCAGTTTGGCAAACGCCGGACGCTGGTATTCGCCTTGCTGCTGCTGTGTGCGGCGGAAGTGCTCTACTCACTGCTGCCCCCATGGGGTTGGCTATATGCCGTCGGAGCGGTAGCTGGCTTTGGCTTCGGCATGGTGGAAGCGGTCATCGGAACCATCGTGATTAGCGGTATTACCGAAGGAACGGGTGCGGCGATGAGCCGTCTGGAGGTCTTTTTCGGGATCGGCGCGTTAGCTATGCCTGCGGTTGCCAGCCAGTTGATCGCCCTTGGCTGGTGGCGGTTGGCCTTCCCTGTCATCTCCGTCTGTGCGGCGGTGGCAGTCGTAGCCTGGCTACGGGGGTCCTTCGGCAAGCTGGATGCCGTATTGGACGAATATGGGCGTCCCAGGGAAAGGCATACGCATTCCGGCTCGGCCCCACATTCTTCATCCAAGGGAGCTTCTAAAGTGAACGCTGCGGGAAATTGGCGGCTGCTGGCACTGTTTATCATCTTTTTCTTTATCTATGTAGGGACAGAAATGAGCCTTGCCAATTTCCTACCTTCTATGTTCATTGAACGGCTGGGCCTTTCCCAAGCCGAGGCGGCACTCAGTGTTACCTGCTTCTGGCTGGCAATGGCGGCCGGGCGACTGTTCGCAGGAAACATTGCCGACCGATACGGCTATGGTGTCTTTGTTGCCCTTAGCTCGCTTGCTGCGACTATGCTACTCTGCGTGTTCCCGCTGGTCAAGGGAACTGCTGGTGCCTTTGTGCTTATCGCGTTGCTAGGGCTAGGCATGTCCGGTATCTTTTCGATCGCACTCGTCTTTGCCAGCAAGATGATGCCCGGCACAGAAGAATCCACAACCAGCCTGCTTATTGGCGCAGGTGGAGTCGGGGGCGCTCTGCTGCCATTATGGCTCGGACACAGCATGGATCGCGGCGGGGCTGTCGATTCAGCCTGGTTGCTGGCAGGCTTCGCTTGTACTTTGTGCCTGCTAGGCGGCATTTTGTACGCTATATACATGCGCAAAAAGCGGCTTCAAACCGCTTCATAATTACGGCGCGCTTCTTCTGGCGCCCCCGGCTGTTCCTTGGTGTGAACCAAGGTAACAGCCGGGGGCGCTATTTTTATATAACTAGATGAATGTACCTGTACAAAGACCTATTTTTATCCAAAAATAGATCATTGCCTATCAACGACAGGACAGATGTCCATGCCTGCCATGGATGAATGGAGTAGTATACAACAAATCGATATGGAGGTGTTTGTATTGGGTCGTCCCGAATTGAAACGAAAGAAAGGCCGTAAAAAAGACGTTTTTATCCGCTCTTGGTTTAGTAAAAAACGTCCGAAGAGAAAATGCCATTCGAAACGAAAGTGCTTTTGCAAGGAAATCGTCGTCAGAAAGCAAATCGTCCGTGTAAATATACCCCAAAATGTTTTAGGTATAACAGGCGCAACTGGAGCTATAGGTGCAGCGGGCGCTGTGGGTACTGCTGGAGCCGTCGGAACTGCGGGAAATGTGGGCGCTGCAGGCGCTGTGGGTACTGCGGGCACCGTTGGGACTGCCGGAAATGTAGGCGCAGCGGGGGCTGTGGGCACTGCGGGCACCGTTGGGGCTGCCGGAAATGTAGGCGCAGCGGGGGCTGTGGGCACTGCGGGCGCAGTTGGAGCTGCGGGTGCGGTAGGACCAGCAGGTCCCGTAGGTCCTGCGGGCATTCCAGGGGCAGTTGGTCCAGCAGGTCCTGCTGGCGTTGCAGGGGCTGTCGGTCCAGCAGGTCCTGCGGGTGCGGTAGGTGCCACTGGGTCTACGGGTACCGCAGGAGCGACGGGGGCCACCGGGGCTACGGGAGCTACAGGAACCGCAGGTGGAATAGCTCAGTTTGGTTATATCTACAACTTAGGATCCCAAGTCGTTCCAATAGAAGCAGATGTCATTTTCGATACGAACGGTATACTTACACCTGGAATTACCCATGCTCCCGGTACTACGCAGATTGCAGTTACCGATGCGGGGAACTATGAAGTTAACTTTTCAGTATCGGGTGTAGAGCCAGGCCAATTTGCCATATTTATTAATGGCACTCTGGCAGCAGGAACCATATACGGCTCAGGAGCTGGTACGCAGCAAAACACAGGGCAGGCCATCCTCGCTCTAGCATCCGGTGATGTCCTTACCCTGCGAAATCATAGCTCTGCCGCTGCGGTTACCCTGCAAACCTTGGCTGGAGGTACCCAAGCCAACGTAAATGCTTCCGTGGTTATTAAAAAATTAAGTTAGACATGGATACATCCGGTTTAACGTATGGCTGACCTGCTCATCTGCTAATATCAAACACCAGCTTGTTTCCCGCTTGGGTCATGGCAGAAAATCCATTCACTTCTCCATGGGTTGCATGGCCGTCAAGCTCTATGTGTTTTTTAGCTTCCACAAAGATCCATCGTCAGGAAGCAGCAGTATAATTTCCTTAACCCCTGTCGCATGAGCGGGAGGATGGGGGTTACCTTCTCCATTCCATACATTGCCGCCAATATGGTGATGATACCCGCCTGCGGGCACAAATAACGCGGTATCAAACTTTTCCGTTCCTGAGGGCAGCTTTCCATCTGTTACAATGTCATCCAACCGACCCGTGCTTCCGGGTGAATCTGAAATTCCTGCGTATGACTTCGTTTGTACTCGTACGAGTCATATTTTTCCCTGCTCCATATTATTCATAGTATTTCAATGTGTTTATCAGCATGTCAAAAAGGCTTACACCAACTCAGGCTCGAATTGGCATAAACCTTGATTTAATAAGAGAGTACCATTCACTCCAATAGCTTAAAACGCCATAATAATTCCTTTGTCATTGGCATACATCGAACTGATTCCTCTGGTGGGCACAATCAGAATATCCTTAAATTGATATCGGTTCTTCAACGCATTCACCAGTTTCTCCGCAAGCCCGGGATTATTACAGTGGGTAATCACAATGCTTTCCCCCTCCGTAGCCCGACCACTTTTTTCGATCGTATCTGCCAGCTTTTCAATGATTTGATTTTGACCACGCGCTTGGGTAAACAATGCGATATTTCCGTCACTGTCTGAACCCAAAATGGGTCTGATATGCAGGAATGAAAGTATCTTTCCTGTAATTTTATTCATTCGTCCGTTCTTCACCAAATTGTCCAGATTCTCTAGGACAAAATAGGTTTTCATCTTCGTGATAAAGCTTTCCAGTGAAGAAATAATCTCTCCTTTATGATACCCCTCGTCGATCAGCTTGCGTAATTTTAGAGCTAACAATATTTGTCCAGCCGACGCGCTTTTCGAATCGAATACATGAACATTAGCCCCTTCTTCCTCCGCCATATCCTTGCCAACTAATGCACTTGAATACGAACTGGACAGATTGCTGGATAATGTAATGGCGAAAGAAGTATGCTCACCTTGAAATGCTTCCTTATACAGCATAGGTGACGGTGAAGCCGATCCGATCTTGGTTGTACAGGCTTTCATTTCTTCCATAAACTGAGGTAAATCTAGCGTTTCATCATCTACAAAGCATTTATCTCCCAGCGTCATATTTAACGGAATCGTAGTAACTTGCATCTCTTCTCTAAGCTCTCTCGTTAAATCACAGCAGCTATCTGCTATTATTTTATACTTCATCCTGTACACCCTCACATTATGTTATTTTTCAGTAGATTCCGCATTCATAATACGAATGGAAAGCTCGATCAATCGTATAAATTCCCTGACATTGTCCTCACCCAGATCCCCTACCAGCGCTTCAAAATAGCCTTCAATTCTCTTTTGTTTCTGTTTAATCAGGGATGCACCTTCTGGTGTAAGCCTTACACACATTCGTCGTCTGTCATGCTCAGACATTTCCATGGTCACATAGCCTTTTTTCCTTAATCCCGTAAGCGCTGCCGTAATTCTCGATCTGGATACATGCAGGTGGTCACTGAGTAAGGATGGATTAATTTCATCATCTCGATGCTGAACTAAATATTGAAGCACGTGGTTTTCCCCCTGAACAAGCTCCGTCAGGCTACCGAATAATTCCATGTCATAAATCCGGTTAACGGATTCTCTCAATTCGTCCCTTAGTTCATAATCTTTCATAGTGAACCTCCGTAGAACACATAATACATATAGTTAACTATTAATACTATGTACTATAATGAATTGCTGACGATAATAACAATGAATTATTTGTGAATTTTAATACAAGGGTTATGAGAACTCAGCGTCGAATAAGAAAAAAATATGCTGGTCACCTCTTGCCTGTTTACGATAAAGGAGTTGTTACATTAGATGAAACCTTTTACTCTTCGCCAATCCCAAAATTCCGATGTTGAAACCATAGCTCATTTACGGGCCATTGTACTGCGTAACGATTTAACCAGGTTAGGAAGATTTGATGAAGAAAAAGTTCGGCAACGCTTCCGTGATGCATTCGACTCTGTACATACCTGGATCATCGAAGTGGATTCTTCTTTTGTTGGTTGCATAGCTTTTAAACCGACGTTAGATGGTTATTTATTGGAGCATTTTTATATTCACCCCAATTACCAAGGTAAAGGGGTCGGCAGTCAAGTATTAAGAAATCTACTTGAACAAAATGATGTAAAAGGAAACCGTGTAACCTTAAATGTCCTGCAAGGAAGCTCTGCCAGACGTCTTTATGAACGGTTTGGTTTTAAAGTTGAAAGTGAGGATCCTATTGACGTTTACATGTCCTTAATCGTAGAGGGAAATTCCAAAACCGTCGAAGGATATTAGCATCTATATAAACTGAACTTAAAGGTTTCATGTATTGCCACTGCGCATTCGGAGTCAGCTTATATAGAAGAAAAGGCCAACCAGTAAATGCTGGTTGACCTCATCATTTGAAGACTGCCGTACATTTCTTAACGGTAAGAACAGCCTTTCAATGTGATAATATAGTTTCGTTATAACACCGATTTGACGGTGTCTTGGACCTGCTTCAATAGTCCTTTATAGCCATCTTCATCAAGGTAACCGATACTTCCAAGCAGCAAGTGACCGACGGATTCAATCCCAACGAAATCAAAAATCCCCGTATCCGAAGTGATCTTCAATCCTGCGGTCATACCGATTTCATCGTAGATCGCGTTGGGAGTACCGTGTGTATTCACAATAAAACCTTTTTTACCTGTAAGCAGCTTATTAATCCCTTCCGGACCAGACGTATATGCAAAGCCGTAGGCAAATACACGATCAACGTAACCTTTCAGGATAGCAGGAAGACCTGTCCACCAAATAGGAGAAATAAATGTAATCGTATCCGATTGTGAGATGTATTCCTGCTCTACTTTGATATCAGCCGGAGTTTGCCCAGCTCTCATAGCAGCAGTATCCTCAGGTTTTAATACGGGTTGAAAATCAAGAGCATATAGATCGCGTACAACGACTTCGTCACCTTTTTCTTTCAAGGTATTCACAACGGTTTCCAGTATCGCGTGATTAAAGCTTTCAGCGTTAGAGTGAGCATAGATGATAAGATGTTTCATTTTAATAACCTCCAGATGTTTTATTGTTATTTTGACATTAATATAGATATCTATGCATTTACTCAAAAAAATTTATAATCTGTTTTTTACATGTTCCAGCAGATATTCCAGTTGTTCTTTTTCTTCGTCTTTGAGACCACCATAAATGGTTTCTTTTAATCTATTGGAGATCGCCTCAAACACAGGCTCCAGCTTTCTTCCCTTATCGGTCAGATATATCAGGGTAACTCTGCTATCCTCCCTTTCCTTTTTTCTTTCGACATACCCCAACTTCACTAGCTTGTCGATCAAAACAGTAACTGTTGGCTGCTGACGAGAAATTTTTTGCGTCAATTCCTTAATGGAAAGCCCGTCCTTTTGATAAAGGAACATTAGGATTCCACCATGGGTAGGTACAATCCCTTCAATTCCATTCGATTCGAGCTCAGACACAATCAATTTATTGATCGAGTCTCTAATGGTTCCTATCAGTGCAGCTGCATTATTTTTTAACATACAAGCATTATTACATAGACATCTATATATATCAAGTATTTTTTGTCAGCCTGATCTGGTTCTAAGTTTAACGTATGAATGCTTCAAGTTGCCCTTTCTTTATTGTATAAGCTAAGCAACAATAAAGAGGAGCTTCAAAAGTTCTTGAGTAAAAAAGTGAGCAAGTGGGAATCTGTGATGACTTAATTCAAAATGGTTGATGGTGGACTGCTGTTGCAGACACATTAAAAAGCCAAAATACCCGAAGTTCCTATGACTTTGAGTATTTTGGCTTACATTGTTTATTTATGAAATGAAGAGATATTCGAAGCATGGGATATTTTAGTTGAGCGTTTTAAGTACCTCAGGTGTGAAAGTTTGAAGATCTTGAATTCGGCCTTCACGTATTTTCGTAGCCCATGCAGGATCGCCCAGAAGCGCACGCCCAACAGCTACCAGATCAAATTCATTGTTGTCCATCCGTTCCAGAAGTTCATTAATATCTTGGTGTCCTGCCCCTTTCCCTTCCGTATAGAGACTTACAAAATCCTCATCCAGGCCTACAGAGCCAACCGTAATCGTGGTTTTTCCAGTCAGCTTCTTCACCCATCCGGCAAAACTCAGATCGGAGCCTTCAAATTCAGGTACCCAAAAGCGACGTGCCGAGCAATGGAAGATGTCCACGCCCGCTTGTACTAATACATTCAGGAATTGCTCCAGTTTATCCGGTGTATCGAACGGCTTTGCGTTGTAATCATTCATTTTCCATTGGGATAGGCGCATGGCAATAGGGTAGTCAGGGCCAACCTCAGCACGAATAGCTTCCACAAGCTCAATGGCGAATTGAGCACGTTTTATGATATCGCCACCATAGCGATCCGTACGTTGGTTCGTTTTCTCCCAAAAGAATTGATCAACCAGATAGCCGTGTGCTCCGTGAATTTCAACGCCGTCAAAGCCCAGTCGTTTTGCATTCGCAGTTGCATCGACATAGGCCCCAATGACCTTGACGATTTCTTCTTCTGTCATCGGCTCGGTTACTTTTTTTCCTTCCAGGTCCAGCCCTGATGGACCAATCGACAGCGCTTCCGGGTTCGGCTGAGATCCCAAAGGACGAGCCATCCCCATATGCCAAAGCTGTGGAAAAATTTTGCTTCCGACCTCATGAACCTGTCTGACCACTTCAGCCCAACCGTTTAAAGCCGCTTCCCCATAAAAATTAGGTATCCTCGGCTCACTTGTTCCAGCCGGATGGTCAATCACTGCGCCTTCAGTAATAATAAGACCTACATCATTCTCTGCGCGACGGCGATAATAAGCGGCTACATCCGGTCCTGGCACACCATTTGGTGAAAAAGCGCGGCCCATTGCCGGCATTACAATACGAGTCTGTAAGGTCAGATTATGAATGGTATAAGGTTGAAATAAAGCTTCTGTTGAATGGACATTTTGCGGTTGATTACTCAAGGATTGTACCTCCTCATTTTCTTTTATCGTTTTAAAAGGATTATATAAAAGGCTCGTGCATCATCAAACGGGGTGCAAGTAAAATGTTAGCAATGTTTAATTTATCATTCAACCGACAAAATGTTCATTCTGTTGCTTAACCAAAAGGGTTATGAAATTGTTGTATATCTAAATTCACTTGTTGACAAAACAACACATGTTTATAATGGGGGAATCATTTGATTTACCTGAAAGGAGTGTCTTGAGGATGCCTGGTGTAACTTCACCCAACCCAAACGATCCGCGCGTCATTCGAACACGTAGATTAATTCTCGACGCATTCGTTGACCAATTAAATAAGAAAGACTTCTACACGATTACGATCAATGACATTACCAAAAAGGCCACCATTAACCGTGCCACGTTCTATGCACATTTTCAAGATAAATATGCACTGCTTGAAACCCTTTTGTCAGACGCATTTTTGGAGTATGTTATCAAGAGGATTGATGCTGAGGCACGTTTGTCGGAGGAGACCATTCAGAAACTTATTCTTTCGTTATGTGACTATCATGACTCAAGTAACCAATGCGTTCATAAATATAATTCAGTGGCACCGATCCTGGAAGAACATATTAAGAATCAATTAGAGCAATTCATACTTCAACTCATAACAAGAGAAGCCAATAATACAGACCAAAGAACGTTAGAACTTGCCGCGAACATATTAAGCTGGTCCATTTATGGTGTAACCTTTCGCTGGAATGTGGAAGGAAAAAAAGAGTCCCCTGCAGCCTTAGCCGAAAAAGCAGTGCCCTTAATATTCAATGGGGTTGTCTTATCTCTAGTCTCACAAATCTCTTAGCAGAAAATGTGAATAAAAAGGGCCGTTCCCAGTATTCTTCGATCAGTTCCTGGGACAGCCCTTATAGTATATAACAAAATAATATCAGCTTTTATTTAAAGAATTTTCTTAAACATCTCGATAACTTGTTCTTTGCTAGGTATGAACGGATTGCCCGGAGCGCAAGCATCCTTCATTGAGTTCTCGGCAAGCAGATCCAAATCCACTTCATTTACACCCAGTTCAGAAAGTTTGGAAGGAATCCCAACTTCCTTCGACAGGTCTTTGATTCTTTTGATTACATAGTCTGCGCATTCCTTATCCGTTTTCCCCTTATCTTCAAAACCGATGACCTTAGCGATGGCACGAAACTTCTCTGGTACATGCTTGGCATTCTCCTCCTCCACAATCGGCAGCAGCATGGCATTGCAAACACCATGAGGCAAATCGTATACACCGCCAAGCTGATGCGCCATCGCATGAACGTAACCCAATCCAGCATTATTAAATGCAAGTCCTCCCAAGAATATAGCGTATACCATTTGCTCACGTGCTTCTATATCATGACCGTTTCTCACCGTACGGGCCAAATGATTAAAAATAATCTCTACTGCTGCCAATGCGGTCGCATCCGTAACAGGATAGGAACCTGGAGTAACCAAAGCTTCAATGGCATGGGTCAAAGCATCTAGTCCTGTAGCTGCCGTTAACGCGGCGGGTTTGTCTACCATCAGTACAGGGTCGTTTACCGAAATTGTAGCTACACTATTCTTGTCAACCATAACCATTTTGACCTTGCGCTCTTCGTCCGTAATGACATAATTGATCGTGATTTCAGCGGATGTTCCTGCCGTGGTATTAATAGCAACAATAGGTAGCGATTTATGCTTGGATTTATGAACGCCCTCATAATCGGTTATATGTCCCCCATTGGTAGCAATAATGCCGATTCCCTTAGCCGTATCCTGTGGTGATCCTCCGCCAATGGAAATTAAAAAGTCACATCTGTTTTCTTCCAGAAATTGAACGCCATCATGTACATTTTTACAGGTCGGATTTGGTTTGACCTCATCGTATACCGCATAGTCCAAGCCAATATCATCCAGCAAGGATGTGACCTTGCCTGCAATACCGCTCTTCATCAAAAACTTATCCGTCACGACTAGTGCTTTGTTTAAATTCAGTTCTTTTATATAGGGTCCAACTTCATGCAAACAGCCTTTTCCCATTAGATTGATAGACGGTACAAAAAATACATGTGCGCTCATAAAAATCGGCCTCCTAAAGGATTCACTTCTTGATGCCTCGCTAAATAAGGAACTATTTTATAAAGTGAAATATTTCACATATGTAATTTTATCTTTATTTTATTTTGTTGTCAATGATAAAACACAGATATTATTTAGTTTTATTTTTGTTTGTTTTGTTTTTCGGATGAATACAATATTTGGTACACAACTAATCGGATGCAGTCTCGTACAACTTAGATGAACACATTCACAATGAGGTGATAACAGCATGACAATCAACAAGAAAGCATTTCTAGCTCTGCTAGCGGTATCACTGCTCCAAGCAAACCCGTCGTATGCAAAGTCGGTACGGACGACTCCGGTGACAACCGTTTATGTAGATGACCGCCCGCTTCAGCTTGCCGCCCAGCCGCTGCTGCTAGACGGGACAACGCTCATCCCCATGCGCCAGTTGTTTGAGGCGCAAGGAGCCAGGCTTTCCTGGGATGGATCCAGCAAAACCGTAACGGCAACCAAAAACGACACGGTGCTGACCTACCGCATCGGGGAACTCGCTGCAACCTTAAATGGCAATACGCTATCCCTGAATGTTCCCGGACAGATGGTTAAGGGCAACACGATGATTCCACTACGTTTTGTAAGCGAAGCACTTGGGAGCACAGTAAAGTGGGATGCCTTGACCCGGACGATCCGAATTGCCTCCAGGGACGATTTTTTCACAACGGTTCTTTCCGGGGTCAACCTGCGCAGCAAACCGGATTCATCGGTAACTTCCCCTTCCCTGCGGCTTATTCCAGCCGACGAAAAGGTTCATGTCATCCGCGAGGTCAATGCTCTCTGGCTGGAAGTGCGTACTAAAGACAACCTGACCGGATACATATCGGCAAAACCAAAATACAGCAACTATTCCAGCCCATCCCTGGCGGAACGGCAGGGAGATGAACTGATCGCCTACGGTGAGAAATTTCTCAGTACCCCTTATGAATTCGGCGCAGCAACCGGACAGACATCGACCTTTGATTGTTCTTCTTTTGTGGGGGAAGTGTTCCGGCATACGCTCTCTATCGACCTCCCCCGTGTCTCTTACGATCAGGCTAAAGAAGGGCGGGAGGTCGGGCTGAACGAGCTGCGCAAAGGCGACCTGCTGTTCTTCAGCGCACGCGGCCTGGTGATCGGCCATGTGGCGATCTATGCAGGGAACAACACATTGCTGCATACCTTCTCCAAAGAACGCGGCGTTCATTTTGACACGTTTGACGATAAATGGCAAAAACGTTTCGTCACAGCGCGCAGGCTGTTTTAGGATGAACCAGATAGCCAATAACAGGAGGATTCCAGTACCACATTCATTATCTTCTAATTGCCTTTTGCCGGACGCACCCTTGCGGTTTGCGTTCAGGCGGCAAAAGGTCTGGGTTCATTGTAAAATGGAGGTCATAACGTTTAAAGGCTACGAACGCATAAATGATTGGTTAAGGTGTTAAGCCTTTTAAAATACTAGGCAGAGTCTTTTGAATATAGACAGGAGGAATAGTTATACAAATTGAGACAAATCGGCTCATCATTCGTGATATTTGCAGATCCGATTGGGAAAGTATACATACGTACACTTCATTGCCTGAAGTCACCAGGCATACAGCATGGGGACCGAATACAAAGGCGTATATAGAACAAGTTCTAGCTTCACAGCAGGAACAGTCAAGACAAGATTACGAACTAGCCATTTGTCTGAAAAACGATGGAATCCTGATCGGCGGCATTGGTATTCATGTCAAAGATACTAATGCAGAATTGGGTTACGTTTTGAATCCAGATTATCAAGGAAATGTCCACCATAACCTGCTCCACCTTCATATCCACCCATGGCTTGAATCTCCTTTATTTGTAGTACAGCATAAATATATGCACAAATACGTCAGAGTACAGGGCATACAGGTAATAATTACAAAGGCTTTATCGATCACATACCGATAGAGCCTTTTATACCGAAACAAGGATTGGGCGTTACCGCCACGATGCTTTAAAAATTAAACCCAACAGGCTTTAGTGATGATAACCAACAGAATAAAGAGTACTAAAATTGCTGCTGGCGATGTGAAAGCACCAAAACAGTTTTCCCTACGCTCTTCCCTACGCTCTTCCCTACGCTCAGCTCCTCCAACACATTCACTCACATGAATTCCTCCTTTTATTTAGATACCGTACACCGTATGTGCCATTCAATAAATTTGGCAAGGCTAAGCGGAAATTACTTCGACGAAAAAATTCCCCGCCGACCAGTTAAGGTTAGCGGGGATTGTTTGTTCCTATTCCGTTCAGAATCCATAACTAACCAAGTAGCTTTTCTTTCAGCTCAATACTCCTATTACTCTCAGCCAGCTTTTCAAGCTTCTCTAGCGTCCCATTCATTCATTGATTGGTTGTTTGTCTTGTTGATATTTTTCAATATGTTTTCAACTTCAGGGTCTTCCTGACAAGTTTATTTCAGCGCACCATTTATCAAAGGGGGACAGTTCACCTTCTGCAAGACATAATAACACTGATTTCCACTCCAGAAGAATTTCTACCCGTTTTTTAAGGTATTGCTCATCTAAGTTGGCTTCCACACCGCTGCATCGGTTGGCACGCGCGTTTGACTGTATCAGGCTATCCAACCACAATCTTGTACCAGTTACCTCAAATACTTATTAGGAGTCCTTAATATAAGGCTACGCATTAGACTCAGGGATTGACTGGTACAAATATATAATAGAACGTTTCTCTTAAGAATTTACAGTGGAATTGAACTATCGTTATTCGTTAAAAAATAGACTGAGTTCAAATCACCATACTATTGTTTCTGGGGTTACACCGACCGGAAAAGTTTCTTCGGCCTTGTCTCGTCTAGTGTACATGTCAAACCACGCCTCAGCAATGTAGTCAGGATCTGTTTGCGTTCCCTGCTTAATGAATACCCCCAAAGAGAGATGTCCGACATAAATACCTTTAGGCGCAAGATCAGCATGAAGATTGATCAAATAGTTTCGTAAACCAGCCATAGCAATACCGATGTTCCCCATTATTTGCATCGGATAAATTGCAGATAGGCCCGTCGTAAACAAGAGTGCGCCTTCGCCCTCCTTAATCATATCAGGTAAGACAGATTGGACGGTTCGAATTGCACCAATCATAAAGCCGTTAAAGATGTCTAAGGCATTCTCGTCTGTTACCTGCCAAGCTGGAGTAGGTGGATAGTTGCCAACCGTTGGACTAAACTCCACGACATCAATTGAACCAAACTTCTCTTTGATTGCTGCAAAAGCACCCTCCAGCTGTTCTTTACTATACAAATCAGTTGCAAAGCCAGCTGCCGCGATGTTCTGTTCTTCTAACTCCAAAACTAGATCAACCAGTTTACTCTGGTTTCGAGATATCAAGGCAATCTGAAATCCATTTTTGCCGAATTTACGTGCTAACGATTGACCTAGTCCTGGACCTGCTCCGACAATTACGAGTGTTTTCATTTTGTATATCCTCCTAGTTAAAATTCAGCTGCTGCTTTTGCAGTTTCTTGTAGTCGCCTACGGGGCCCTCTGGCCTTGAGCATTTTTTCAACATCCACATATTTCCCCATAGGCATTTCCGCAAATGCAGGTGATGTCTTCATAAAGGAAGTGGACTTGTCCCAATCTCCGAGCATATCCATGGTAAGCTCAACTGTATTACCATCGGGATCTTTATAGTAGAAGGCAATACTGATACCCTGACCTGCCGTTACAACAGGCTTAATACCGATATCTCTTAACCGGATATACGTATCCAGAAGATCATCAAGAGAATCGTATTCGAATGCTAAGTGACTAATGCTTGAGCGAGGCCTACCCGTTTCAGCGACAGGTAATCCGGGAATTTCAATAAGCGCTATTCGGTGGTTTGCTTTATCGTTCGTCACCCATGCTGCTTTAACGCCCGGAAGGTTACTTGCTGGATTAACTTTCTCGAAATTGATTTTCATTCCGATCGCCTTACTGTACCACAACAACATTTCGTCGATTTTACCTGTTGTAATACCGACATGATGTAGAGCGGAATGCTTTACTTCACTTCTTTCTGCCATTTGAACACCTCCTCAGTTTTAGACCTCAATAAATCAGCTACTTTTTACCTAACGGAGGCTTTCTTAATTGTTGTATACAATCGGCATCTGATGAATTAAGGATTGGTTTGAAGCTGCATGGTGCATAAATTCCGATCCTTATCAGATTTCAAGGTTGGAGTAGCAAGTGTAACAATAACCTCATGACCATCCGCAACAGGGGTACCTTTTAATTTTCTGGACGTATCGAGCGCGGGTCCCAATGTGCTAATGACGATATCAGCATTCGATATTGCTTTTTCCACCAAGTCTTGATTAGATAATTGACCCTCGACAACATTTAGCTTCTCATGTTTCTGTCCAATTTTCCCCGCATTTCTAACATAAAGGGTAACGTTATCCCCGTTTTGAATTGTTACCTCAGTCAAAATTTTCCCGATCGCACCACTACCACCAAAAAGCGTTATGTTCATTAGTCGATCACCTCGATGCTTTATTATTAAATTGCTCTTTTAACCCAATAAACATCAAGGTTACAGCAAAACTTAATCGAACTTTTGTTGAATATATAACGTTCGTTGGTTATTATTATATGGAATATGATGATTGCTTCAATCGCTAATAAAGTGATTTTTGTTTAATATTCAACGGATTCAAATGATTTGTTAAATATCTTCTGGGGGCTATACATTATGGGAGTTAAAATCGATCGAAGAATCCTAAAAACGAAGGAAGCCATATTTAATGCATTTATCGGTTTGATCTCGGAGAAGGATTTTGAAGAAATAACTATTAATGAGATTGCGGATCGGGCGAATGTTAATAGGGGAACCATTTATTTTCACTACACCGATAAATACGATCTTCTTAACAAATGCATCGATGAGCATTTGAGCAAAATGATTTCTATTTGCATCTCGACCGATCCAAACCAAGAGAAAGTTAATTTTATCCATTCATTGTTACCTGTTTTTCAATACTTTGAGCAGAACCATACGTTTTACGCTTCCATGCTTTCGAATAAAGGAATCCCTGCTTTTCGGGAGCATATGTTGGAGATCGTGGCAGGGAACATAAAAGATCAGGTCAATATGGAGGACCTTAATAAGGGGCATGACAAGCAATTGATTACGCAATTTATGGCCTTTGCGTTCACCGGGGTAATTGAATGGTGGATTTTAAATAACATGCCTCATCCACCTAAATACATGGCAGAGCAGGTATGGGGATTGTTTGAAAGGAATCAGATTTACCGTTCTTAAGCGAGTTATCCCGTTCTTTAACTTATCAAATTTCGTATGTTGCAGTATCATTCTTATCTGAATAAATGAATAGCAGTTCGGAACAAGGCTCCCGTAATGATACCGCCCTCGATCTCATTACCGATTAACTTGCTACCTCGTATTGTACTTGCTTTAACTGTACTGGCCTTTATATCTGAAGCATTCATTTCTGAGCTGTCGATCTGGCCTGTAAGCTTGATTGATCTAGCAACTACATTACCCTTCATATCCGCTCTTGGCTTGAACCTCCTTTATTTGCAGTACAACATAAATATAAGCTCAAATACGTCAGAGGACAGGGCATACAAGTAAACATTACTAAGGCTCTACCGGTTACATACCAGTAGAGCCTTTTATACCGAAACAAGGATTGGACGTTACCGCCACGATACTTTAAAAATTAAATCCAACAGGCTTTAGTGATGATAACCAACAGGATAAAAAGTACCAAAATTGCAGCTGGCGATGTGAAAGCACCAAAATGTTTTACCTTATGCTCATGTCCACATTCACTCACATGAACTCCTCCTTTTTATAAGATACGGTATACAGTATGTATAAATAAAGAAATTGACTAGACTAAACAGTGAGCCAGTTTATCGCGATGGTTGGCTCAAACTGAACACTAGTACTTGGCGAGATTTGTACGTTTGCCATGGTGACCTCCTCTTTTATATTAAAGAAACTGCGGCTACTTCAACTTAGGGTTAAGTTGGGCAATTTGAGTGAGTTCTTCTTGCAGCACTTTTTGATGTGGAATCATGTTTCCAGATGAATCCGTTCCGAATACCGTGATAACTGTATCTGTTGGAACCGTGCCTGTAACAAGAAATTTCGTAAGAAGTATTACCTACGATGTTGAAACTAAGAATTTGACTAATATTCGCATTAATCGTCAGTGAATTGGAATAAACCAGTGACTTACTCGCTAAGCTATTCCATACGTAGATGTGATAAACAAAGCTACTTTTAAAATTTTCAAAACGGAGTTTGTGAAGAAACGTCATTTTGAAAGTCTTGCTGAGCTAACCACAGAATTACATGACTATGTACACTGGTTTAACCATATTCGGATTCACGGTTCTCTGGATTACTTGAGTCCGGCTGAGTTCAAGCAGAGGCACCACAAAAAAATTGTCTAGTTTAGTGTTGACAATCCAACTTTTCTACGAGGCCTCCATATAATCCAAAGGGTCATTTGTGTTCTTCATTCATTCGGTTGTTTAGAACAAGTAAGAGTTTTTTAATCTCAATCAGTTCGCCTTCGATCCGATGAAGGTGGCTCTGCATATCGTCAATCTCTTGTTCGGCTTTGTAGTTGATCGCGAAGTCAATGATCGATTCATGCTTATCCCTTGCAGTTTGGCGGTTCTGACTCATCATAATGACCGGAGCCTGGAATGCTGCGATAAAGGACAAACACAAGTTCAACAAAATAAATGGAGGTTCATCGAAATGAAAGCGAGTAAACGGCAAGCTGTTCAAGAGTATCCAGATGGTCAGAAAGATAGCGAAAAAAGTAATAAATCTCCAGCTACCGCCGAATGATGCAATCCGATCCGCAAGACGATCTTGCCAGCTTGTCGTTCTTTGGTACGCTTCATCTAAATGAGAAAGAATGCTATTTTCGTAACTATCGACTAGCCGATCAATACGACGAGTATTTTCCTGATTCAATTCAATATCAAAGCCTTGAATATGAGCAGCACTTTTATTTTGCTGCTTTTTTTGAAAAAAATTCATTTTTGACATGTCGACTGCCTCCTTGTTTTAAGGCAGTCAGGCCCAATACTACCCCGTAGGAGAGGAGTTACAACCATACTCAATTACGGGATCTAGTTTTAACCCGACTGCCAATAGACTCACTGGTTCTGGATCCGGTTCAGTCGAACTTCGACTACTCATAGAATGGTTCCCCCCTCTCCCATATCGTATTGTTGGCTCCATATTTTACTTATCTCACAGGAACCATGTCACTGCCAATACCTAACACATTGAAATAAAAACGCCCCTCAGCTCAACTGAAGGGGCGTCGTTCTGCATGCAAGATAAGGCATGCAAATATCCGATTCCCCCAAGTCGAGCTTTAGCACTATACGACGTAAAAGAACCAAAGTTCTTTAGCCACATTAAGAAGAGCCTTAATCCGGCAATTCCTGTTATACCCATTGGCATCTTTCGATGTTTCCGGGCAGTGGCTTATGTTCGTATAGGAGCCTCACCTAACGAGGACATCAATATTTCCCTAGCAAGCATACTGCTGTCCAAATGTGCTGTCAACCCAAATATATCGGTGTGGTAATTTATGTAAGTAAAAAAATCCGCCGACCAGTTAAGGACAGCAGAGATTTTTTAGGGTGTTTTTTGAGTTGTTATTTACGATTATCTTTTTTTGTCGTTTTCATGGTCGCGACGTCTTAAACCTGCCAATCCAATTAACCCCAACAAACCAAGCCATCCCCAATTATCATTATCGCCATTATTATTATTGGTCAGCGTTTGTGTTCTACCATTGTCGTTTATGCCCATATTGGTTTCACTGTGTTCAGCAAATGCTATTACCGCTCCAAAACTTGAAATCATTAATGCAACAACAACCATTATTTGTAATGACAGTATTGCTTTTACCTTCACATTAAATCTTCACTACTGGGAATCATAAATTTGTACAACATTAAAATAAACAAGGAGTGATTTTTATAATGGGTATCCTAAGCGGGAATCCAAAAGACGAGCCCATGCATTACGGAGAAATTTATAGTGTGTGGCAG